>NZ_JBFUFQ010000038.1:0-37564 GCF_056403355.1 Rhizobacter sp. P2_H3
CTGCTGCAGCGTGCGCATCAGCGCGAGGATCTGCGCCTGGATCGTCACGTCGAGCGCGGTGGTCGGCTCGTCGGCGATCAAGAGCCGCGGCTCGCAGGCCAGCGCCATCGCGATCATCGCGCGCTGGCGCATGCCGCCCGAAAGCTGGTGCGGATGCTCGTCGAAGCGCTGCTCCGGCGCCGGGATGCGCACCTTGCGCAGCATCGCCAGCGCCTGTTCGCGGGCCTCGGCGCGGCCGATGCGGCGATGGCGCAGCAGGCCCTCGACGATCTGCTCGCCGATCGTGAAGACCGGGTTCAGCGACGACATCGGCTCCTGGAAGATCATCGCCATGCCGTTGCCGCGCAGGTCCTGCAGTGCCTGCGCCGGCGCACCGACCAGCTCGCGGCCCTCGAAGCGGATCGAGCCGCTGTCGATGCGCCCCGGCGGCGACGGCACCAGGCCCATGATCGACAGCGAGGTCACGCTCTTGCCACAGCCCGATTCGCCGACGATCGCCAGCGTGCGGCCGGCCTGCACCTCGAAGCTGACGCCGTCGACCGCGGCGAACTCGCCGTCGTCGGTCTTGAAGAGCGTGCGCAGCTGGCGCACCTCGAGCAGCGCGGTCATGGTGCGTGGTCCTTCAGCGCCGCCTGGAAGCGCTCGATGCGGGCCTCGATCGCGGCGCGGTCGGTCAGCCCGACCGGGTCGTGGCGGCCGGCCAGGCAGGCGATGAACGGCTGGTAGCGTTCCAGGCTCTTGCGGTAGATGCGCTGCAGCTCGGCGAGCGGCTCGGCATGGTCGTCGACACGCAGGTCGAGCTGCGGGTGGTCTTCGTCGGCGTGCAGGCGCAGCGCGGCGGCCTGCTTGCCGCGCTTGTCGCCGCCGGCCGCCTCGCCGGCCTGCATCGCCACCAGCAGGCGCTCGGCGAAGGGCAGCCGGTGCGCATCGCGGTAGGCCTGCGCCGTCGCCTCGATCACCTGCGGTCCGGCGAGCATGTTGCCGGCCACGCTGAAATCGTCGAACAGCTGGTGGCCGCACCAATCGATGCACTGGCTGCCGGTGTGGGCGACCGGTGCGCCGACGGCCGGCAGCAGGTGGACCTGGCGGTGCGCGCGGCCTTCGTCGCCGGCCAGCAGGCGCTGCAAGGCCTGCACCGCCGGCTCGCCATCGGCCAGCAGCGCCAGGCCCGCGGCACCATACAGCGGGTTCATCAAGGCCTGGGTCGACAACGCACCGACATCGCGCCGCGTGTGCACGCACAACGCACCGACCGCGAGGAAGCGGCTTGCGATCGCGACACCGAAACGGCCCTGGTCGTCACGCGCGACGATGGACCAGGTCATCGCCGCAGGCGCTTCAGCGAAGCGCTTGCAAACATGATCTCAACGACATATTTGTGTTCCCTGGCAGAAGACCGACAGGGTTGCAAGCCGTGTGCCACGCGATTGCCACGCCGATCAGCGCCGCTCACCTCGTGAGCCGCAATCCCCGATTTGCGGCTCATTATTTGAGCCGAAACACCTAGAATGCGGCTCATGGTTTCCATCAAGCCCCTCTTCGTCTGGCAGCAGCCGGCGTGGCCCGCGCTGACGTTCGACCCCGCGCGGGTCGGGCCGGCACTGGCGCATGCCCGCCGCATGCAGGGCGTGGTGGAAGGCAAGGCGCAGGCGATCGGCATCGAGCGCGATGGCCAGGTCGCCCGCGAGTTGATGGAAGACGAAGTGATCGCCACCGCCGCGATCGAGGGCGAGCGACTCGACCCCGCGGCCGTGCGCTCGTCGGTGATGCGCCGGCTCGGCCTCGCGACGACAGGGCCTCGTGATCGCCATGTCGATGGCCTGGTCGAGGTGCTCAACGACGCGATGAACGGGTTCGACACGCCGTTGGATGGCGAGCGCCTGCAGCGCTGGCAATCGGCGTTGTTTCCCGGAGGCACGAGCGGCATCCGCCGCATTGCCGTGGGCCGCTGGCGCGACCACGCCGAGCCGATGCAGATCGTCAGCGGACCGCCCGGCAAGGAGGTGGTGCACTACGAAGCCCCGCCCTCGCGCCGGGTCGCGAAGGAGATGGACCGCTTCCTCGCGTGGTTCGCGAAGACTGCGCCTGAGCCGGATCGCCTGCCCGCGCTCGACGGGCTGGCTCGTGCGGCCCTCGCCCACCTCTGGTTCGAGAGCATCCATCCGTTCGAGGACGGCAACGGCCGCGTCGGCCGCGCCGTCGTCGACATGGCGATCGCGCAGGACCACCGCGTTCCGGTGCGGCTGTACAGCCTGTCGCGCCAGCTCCTCGCCTCACGCACGGGCTACTACGACGCGCTGAACGCCGCCCAGCGCGGCGATGGCGACGCCACCGACTGGGTCCTGTGGTTCGCGCAGCAGTTCGCGCTGGCCTGCGAGCGCTCGAGCCAGGTGATCGGCCGCGCGATCGAGAAGGCCAGGTTCTGGCAAGGACACGCCCACCTCGAGCTCAACGAGCGCCAGCGCAAGGTGCTGCAGCGGCTGCTCGACGACGGCGACGGCGGCTTCCTCGGCGGCCTGAATGCCGACAAATACATCAAGCTCACCGGCACCTCGAAGCCGACGGCGACCCGCGACCTGGCCGACCTGGTGCGGCACGGCCTGCTGTGGACGACCGGCCAGGGCAAGGCCGTGCGCTACTACGTCAACGTGCCGGGATGGACCCATGGGGTGACAGACTATTTCAACGACGACACAGTCGTGTGAATTCAGTGCCGCGCGTAAGCGGCTCCCCCACTTTCCGTGCATTTGGTAAGTGCAGGCCGAAGCGGCTTACGAAGCGACGACAGCGTGCAATCGCCAACCTACATTGCGCCGGCAGTACCCACCGGCGCACCGCTCCACGCAGTGCGCTTCATCCAAGAACGCATCAGAGGAGTTGTCACTCATGAAGTTGCTGAAGCCCACGTCCGCATTCAAATGGTCCGCGCTGGCCCTGTCCAGCGCCCTGCTCTTCGGCTGCGGTGGCGCCGACAAGAGCGCCGATGGCGAGTCGGCCTCGGCCGCATCGGTCACCGTCAGCGAGTCGGCCGCCGGCCTGTCGGTGCGCACCACCACCGGTGAAGGCAGCCGCTTCAACGGCAGCCACGTCGAGGCCGCGCTGTACACCTTCGCGGCCAAGGTCGATGCGGGCACCGATGCAGGCCAGGCCCTCGACGGCACGCTGGTGCTGCAGAGCGTCGCGCAGGACGACGGCAGCACCGCCCTCACCGGCAAGCTGGTCGGCGGCAAGCTGACCGCGACGCCGAGCGATGCGGTGACCGCGCTGCAGGCCGAGTTCGCCACCGCGCTCGAAGCGCTGAAGACGGCCTACAAGACCGATGTCGAGGCGCTGCAGGCCACGCTGAAGGCCGCACTCGATGCGGCCGCCACGCCCGACGCCGGCCACCGCCTGAACGAGGCGCAGCGCGCCGCGATCAAGACCTTCATCGATGCGGTGAAGACCCGCACCGAGCAATTCAGGACCGACACCACCGCGCTGGTGACGAGCTACCAGGAGAAGGTGACGGCGGCCGGCGGCGACGCGAGCAGCATCACGCCCTGGGGCAGCCATGGCGGCAAGCCGCACGCCCGCAAGACGGTCTACGACGTGACCGGCACGCAAGCCGCCGACGGCAGCCTGACGCTGAAGCTGGCGGCCGGCAGCACCGTGCTGACCGGCACCGGCACGCTGGCGGCCGACGGCAGCCTGTCGGGCACGCTGGCCGGCCCGGCGACCGACGACACCGGCACGTGGCAGGCCACCGCGCTGGTCAAGCCGACGCCGACCCCGCCGTCGCCGCCGGCCTCGTCGGCCAGTGGCGTCAGCAACTAAGAGGGAGGCCGCCCGCTACTGCGGACGATTGCAGAAACGGCAAATGGGAACTTGTTTCCCTTTGCCGATCGCACAAACGATCCACGAGCGCATCAACGGCCGGCCGAGCGCATCACGCAATGAGGATGTCTCACCTTGAGCAACGGTGCCGCACGTCAATCGAATTCAGGAATGGGTGCCTCACCCGACGGATCGATTGCTCGGTGGAGGCGTTCAGCGCACGCGCGCAGCGCGTTTCGTGCGAGGTCTGTGCCCTTGCGACCCGGTTTGCCATCGAGGTGCATACCCAAGAGATACTTTCCGGTCGACGAGTTCAAGTTGTCGGCGGCGGCCTCTTTGAGAATTGCTGCCAAGGGGCGCCCTGACGCTTGCACGTGTCCAACCAGGCGCTCGAAGTCAGCGATGGAAGCAATGAAGACGTTCTGCAGAGGCATGAATCGCTCGACGCGCTGACCCAGTTCCCCGTCTGGGTAGTTGAATCGATGACTGGGATACAGGCTACGCATCATGAGACCGTGACCCATATAGAGTTCCCGGCTCGTAAAGAGGATCAAAAAGTCTTGCTCGGCCGCGGCATGGCTGCGAAATGGCGATCCCTCGGATCTCACCCAATCACTGATTGACCAAGCCTGCGTGATTCCGCGTCGGATGCTTTTGGTTCGTTCGTACAAAAAGTCGGCATCGTCCTGAGCCAGTAGTTGATCAGGGAAGAGCCCCATCTTGGCCTCGACGTACTCCATTTGAGGTCGCTCAAGCACGCGATCCATCATTCGTTGGACCAGTGATCTGTGCATCTCCATGGTTAGCTGTTCACACGAGATCCGATCGCGCGCCCATCAATCCCTGAAGTCTCGCACTGAGAAAGACTTGGTTGAACCCGAGCCGTCGGTGAAGCGCTGATCGATCTTAAGAGTCGTACCGACTACCGCGAAGCTCAGAACCTCATCCATTGGATGGTCGCGCCAGCGGCCGGTGAGCGATGCCCAAAGTACTCTCTGTCCGACCGTCTTACAGCGATAGTCCCAACGCGTCTTGTCGTCAGGGCGCACATAGTGAACCGCGACTACATCACCTTCCATTTGGTCCACTTTGATCAACTTCACCTGCCTGCCCATCAAGACAGATACCGTGGCACGACAGATCTCGGGAAGGCCAAACGGTGCGAGTGGAGGTGCCGCATCGCAACTCGCCGCGACCCCACTCACGATCATTGCAGCCAAGCGGGCGACAAGCTGTTGCCAACATCTCTGCATGCTCGCTCCGAAGATATTGGGTTAGGAATCTGAATCCAGTTCCAACCTGTCGCAACTTGGGCACTCGTCGGCGGGATGATCGCGCACCACGAGCTTGATGTAGTCCGTGAACTCACGCTGGCTCGCGAAGATGCTGTGCTCCCCCCGCTTATACGAAGCAGCTGCCGCTCGATATGCTGCATCGAGATCGCCAGAACCTTCGAAAACTACGTCGTCGTGGTACTCGCAGCGTTCAAGTACACCCAGCTCAATTGCGAACTGCACAGCGGCGTAGCGCTTGGCTTCATCCTCTTCGAGAAGTCGCTTGTTGCCGCCCATAGTGGCACTCCTTGCTGCGCTACTAGATGAAATCGGGAAATGTCAGTCTGCGCGCAAATCCTTACCCCGCGAAATTCCGGCAAACCCTCGGACTACCTCGCCCGTCATCGCAACGAAAGCCCAACCAAAGAGCAAGACACCAAACATGAGCGCAGCGCGGGCTTCGAACTCTCCCGTCGTCGCACATCGAGCAGAGACGCCATTTCCTTGGGCCGAGCAGGTGGAATCAGAAAGAACCGTTCAAGCTGCTGCCGAGCTGGTCGACCGGCATCGCGCTCACTCTTCCAGCAGGTCGTAGATGGCGTATTCGCGCTGGAACGCCTGCATGCAGTCGACGGGGATGCGCCTCGCATCGGCCGCTCGCTTGGCGCAACCCGCGGGAAACGACACCAGCAGCCCCAGTTGCCGAGGCGAGCAACCGGTATCGATGGTCTTCTCACCCGGTGCGCACAGAGGCACCGGGGGACTCGGCCGGACCGCCTCGACACGGCCCTCGCGAAGCGCAATGAGCGCGCGATTCCGTGGCCCGTTGCCGATGACGGACCACAGCACCTGGCATCCGGTGTACCCGGCTGGAATGTCGGAGAGTCGCGGAAAGACGCGACCTGACAGCGCGACCGGACTGCCGTTCGGAGCGATGATGTCCCCCGCTTCGGCCGGCGGCTCCACCAGGTCGCAGTTCGGCCCCTCGAATGGCTGTGCCGCGATGGCCGCACCTGCTGCGCACGAAAGCAGCACCGCCAGTGAACCCTTTACCGCCGCAGCCGTTGCGCTCATGGCTGCACGGGCCGCTCGGCATGCTGCGGCAGCCCGTCGTGGATCTCGAACCACTCGGCCTTGGAGCCGACGAAGATGTGGGCCGACGGCGCCTGCGGCAGCGGCGTGTTCAGGCTGCCGACGCGCAGCCGGACCACGTCGGGCGCGGAATCGCGCCGGCTCAGGATCGGCGAGCCGCATTCGGCGCAGAACACGCGGTGGATGCCTTCGGCGGTGCTGAAGCTCTTCAGCGACGCCTCGCCCGCGACGAAGCGCAGGTCTTTCGCCGCGACCGGCGCGGTCACCGCGAAGGCCGCGCCGTTCGCCTTGCGGCAGCGCGAACAGTGGCAGTAGAGGGCCGCGCCGATCGGGCCGTCGATCTCGTAGTGAATGGTGCCGCAGAGGCAGGTGCCGGTGTGCAAGGTGGACTCCGTCGGGGTGGTGCGGAACTGTAGCGGGCCTGCGTCGCTGCACTACGCGAGAGGCAAGGCCTGCCGCACATGCGACCCGAAGGCCGACACCAGCGCCGACGGCTGCTCGCGGTCGAAGGCCAGCGCGATGCCGACCGTCGGCAGCGCCGGCAGCCCGGCATCGGCCGGCAGCACCTGCAGGTCGTCGGGCACGGCGGTCTGCGTGAGCACCGTGATGGCTTGGCCCGATCGCACCATCGCCACCAGCCCGGTGAGGCTGCTGCTCGCGCAGGCCAGCCGATAGGCCCTGCCCGCGGCCTCGAGCGCCTGCCGCGGCGCCTGGTGGTCGAACGCATCCGGCGCGCCGAGCGCGAGCGGCAGCGGGTCGAGCGATGCAGCACTGCCGCCGCGCTGCCCCACCCACACCAGCGGCTCGCGGCGGATCACGTCGGCATCGTCCGCTGACGCCATCACCGACACCAGCGCGAGGTCGATCGCATGCCGCGCCAGCAACTCGCGCAGGCGCGGCGTCGGCGCGCACACCACCTCCAGCTGCACGCGCGGGTTCAGGCTCGCGAAACCGCGCAGCAGGTGCGGCAGGAACACCACCGCATAGTCGTCCGGGCAGCCGAAGCGCAACACGCCCGACAGCTGCTCGCCGCGCAACTCGGCCAGCGTCTCGTCGTGCAGCGCCAGCAGTTGCCGCGCATGCGCGAGCAACCGCTCGCCGGCCGCGGTGAGCGTGACGCCGCGCCCGGTGCGAAACAGCAGCGGCTGCTCGACCACGCCCTCCAGCCGCTGCATCTGCATGCTCAGCGCCGACTGCGTGCGCCCGACGCGCGCGGCCGCCTGGCCCAGCACGCCGGTCTCGGCAATGGCCACGAAGCTGCGCAGCAGGTCGATGTCGAGTGACTGGCCCACGGTATGAATTCTCCTGATGGCTCGTTCCAAAACTATTCGCTTCCCGAAGCGCGTGCCGGTGCGCAAGATGCCACAACTCCACCACGAGGCCCGCACCATCATGAGCAGGAACGACGACCCGCAGTTCTGGCAGCAAGCGCGCCGGCACCTGATCCGCTATGGCGGCAGCTTCGAGCCGCTGATCATCGAGCGCGCGAAGGGCAGCTTCGTCTACGACGCCGACGGACGGGCGATCCTCGATTTCACGTCGGGGCAGATGAGCGCGGTGCTCGGGCACTCGCACCCGGACATCGCGGCGGTCGTCACCGAGCAGATCCATTCGCTCGATCACCTGTTCAGCGGCATGCTGTCGCGCCCGGTCGTCGAACTGGCGGCACGGATCGCGCGCCATGCGCCGGCAGGGCTCGAACGCTGCCTGCTGCTGAGCACCGGCGCCGAATCGAACGAGGCCGCGTTGCGCATGGCCAAGCTGGTGACCGGCGGGCACGAGGTGGTGGGCTTCACGCAGTCATGGCATGGCATGACGGGGGCCGCGGCCTCAGCCACCTACAGCGCCGGGCGCAAGGGCTACGGGCCGGCCTCGGTCGGCTCGATGGCCATTCCGGCGCCGAATGCGTACCGGCCGCGCTTCACCCACCCCGACGGCACGCTCGACTGGCGCCGCGAGCTCGACGACGGCTTCGAGCAGGTCGACCGCCAATCCACCGGTGCGCTGGCGGCGTTCATCGCCGAGCCGATCCTCAGCAGCGGCGGCATCCTCGAGCTGCCGCCGGGCTACATGGCGGCGCTGAAGCAGAAGTGCGTCGAGCGCGGCATGCTGCTGATCCTCGACGAGGCGCAGACCGGCGTTGGCCGCACCGGGCTGATGTTCGCGTGCGAGCGCGACGGCGTGGCGCCCGACATCCTGACGCTGTCGAAGACGCTGGGCGCCGGGCTGCCGCTGGCCGCCATGGTGACCACCGCGGCGATCGAGGAAGAAGCCCATGCGCGCGGCTTTTTGTTCTACACGACGCACGTGTCCGATCCGCTGCCGGCGGCGGTCGGGCTGAAGGTGCTGGAGGTGGTGGAGCGCGATGGGCTGGTCGAGCGCGCCCGCGTCGCCGGCGAGCGGCTCGCGCAGGGACTGCGGAAGCTGCAATCGCGGCACGCATGCATCGGCGATGTGCGCGGCCGCGGCCTGCTGCTCGGGCTGGAGGTGGTCAAGAGCCGCGACACCAAGGAGCCGGCGTTCGAGCTCGGCGAGGCGATCACGCGCGAGTGCATGAAGCTCGGGCTCAGCATGAACATCGTCAAGCTGCCGGCGATGGGCGGCGTGTTCCGCGTGGCGCCGCCGCTGACGGTCAGCGACGGCGAGATCGACCTGGGGCTGGAACTGCTGGACCAGGCGATCGGGACCGCGCTCAGGCGCTGAAGTACCCGTTGTCCCGCATGTCCTCCAGCAGGCCGGGGCCGCTCGGCTGCCATCCCAGCGTGCTGCGCGTGAACTCGCTGCTGCTCGGGTTGTCGATCGCGACGAAGCGGGCGATCCAGCCGAAATGCACGAGGGCTTCGTCCGGCGTGAGGCTGCGCACCGGCAGCTTGAGCCCGCGCCCGATCGTTTCGGCGATCTCGCGCATCGGCACGCCTTCTTCCGCCACGCCGTGCAGGCGCGAGCCCGGCTTCGCGCGCTCCAGCGCCAGCCGGTAGAGCCGCGCCGCGTCCGAACGGTGCACCGCCGGCCAGCGGTTCGCGCCATCGCCGATGGTCGCGGCAAAGCCGGTGCGGCGCGCGATGTCGATCAGCGCCGGCACGAAGCCGTGGTCGCCGGTGCCATGCACCGTAGGCGCCAGGCGCACCACGCTCGATCGCACACCGGTCGCCGCCGCAGCCAGCACCTTCGCCTCCGACGCGGCACGCATGTGGCCCGCGGCACCGGGCACCGGGGCGTCGGCTTCGGTGCCGAGGCGCCCGTTCGCCAGCAACGCCGTGCCGCAGGTCCCGACGAAGGGCTTGCCCGTGCCCTCGAGCGCCCGCAGCATCGCGTCCACCGCGCGCAGGTCCGCCTCGACCGACGCCGCATACGCACTGAAATCATGGATGAACGCCATGTGGATCACGCCGTCGCAGGCCGTCGCGCCGGCGACCAGGCTGTCGATGTCGGCCAGCTCGCCGCGATGCGCCTCGACGCCCATCGCCTCCAGCGCGGCCACCGCTGCGTCGTTGCGCGCCAGCCCGAGCACGCGGTGCCCTGCGGCCTGCAGCTCCCGCGCAATGGCCGACCCGATGAAGCCGGTGGCTCCCGTCACGAATACACGCATACTGACTCCCGATGAATGAAGGGGCGTACTGTCCTTCGTTGCACGGGCCACGAAAAGCCGAGAACGTATACAGGTATGAGAGCTAACAGGCATGACGGCTGACACCCTGCCCGACACGGTGCTCACCCTCGGCGCGTTCCWGCGCGATCGCCGCGCGCGCCTGCAGCCCGGGCCCGATGCGCCCGGCCGGCGCCGCACGCCGGGGCTGCGGCGCGAAGAGGTCGCGACACGCGCCGCGGTGAGCGTGACCTGGTACACGTGGTTGGAGCAAGGCCGCGGCGGCCCGCCTTCCGATGACGTGCTGGAGCGGCTCGCGCACGCGCTGGAACTCGACGCCGCCAGCCGCGAGATGCTGTTCCTGCTCGCGCAGCAGCGGCCGCCGCCGCTCAGCCCGGCCCCGCCGTCGGCAGTGGAACCGGCGCTGCAACGCGTGCTCGATTCGTTTGCCACCAGCCCCGCGGTCGTGAAGACGCCCACCTGGGACATCGTCGCGTGGAACGCCGCCGCTGCGGCGGTGCTGACCGACTACGCCGCATTGCCCGTCGGCGAGCGCAACCTGCTGCGGCGCCTGTTCGGCGAGTTGCGCACCCGCGGCCACTGGCCCGACTGGGAGTCGGGCGCGCGCTTTGCGCTTTCCGTGTTTCGCATCGACGTGGCCCGCACCGGCGGCTCCGCCGAAGCCGCCGCGCTCGCCGCCGAGCTGCAGGCGTGCAGCGCCGACTTCCGCCGCATGTGGGCCGAGAACGAGGTGAGCCGGCATTGGGTCGGCCACAAGCGCATCACGCACCCGGTCGCCGGCCCGCTGTCGTTCGAGTACTCGACCTACTCGGTCGATGCGGCCGACGGCTTGAGCCTGGTGGTCTTCACGCCGACCACGCCGGAGGTCACGCGCGCCATCGCGTCTCTTCTGCAGAAGTGATGCAGTGACTCAGTCCTGCGCCACGCGCACGACGAGCTTGCCGAAGTTGCGCCCTTCCAGCAGCCCGCGCAATGCGGCCGGTGCGTTCTCCAGCCCGTCGACGATGTCCTCGCGCAGCGTCACCGTGCCTTCGGCGACGCGTTGCGCCATTTCGCGGCGGAAGGTGTCGAAGCGCTCGCCATAGTGGTCGAGCACGATGAAGCCCTGCATGCGGATGCGTTTCTGCAGCAGCGCGGCGTGCACTTGCGGCAGGCGATCCGGCCCGGTCGTCGGCTCGGCCTCGTTGTAGTGCGCGATGAACCCGCACACCGGCACGCGCGCACCGACGTTCAGCAGCGGCAGCACCGCATCGAAGACGGCACCGCCGACGCTCTCGAAGTACACGTCGATGCCGGCCGGGCACGCCGCGGCGAGGCGCTCGGCGAACTGCGCGCCGCGGCGGTCGATGCAGGCGTCGAAGCCGAGCACCTCCACCGCGTACCGGCACTTGTCGGCCCCACCGGCGATGCCGACCACGCGCGCGCCTTTGAGCCTGGCGAGCTGACCCGCCACCGATCCGACCGCCCCGGTCGCCGCCGACACGACCACGGTTTCCCCGGCGCGCGGCTGGCCGATGTCTCCCAGCCCGACCTGCGCGGTGAAGCCCGTCATGCCCAGGCCGCCCAACGCGAGAGACGGCTGCGCCATGTCGCCCAGCACCAGCAGGTCGTCACCGTTCGACAGCGCCTGGTCCTGCCAGCCCGCGTTCGCGAGCACCAGCTCGCCCACTGCGAAGCGCGGGTGCCTCGACGCGATCACCCGGCTCACCGTGCCGCCGACCATCGCTGCGCCGATCGCCACCGGCGGCGCGTAGCCCGGGCCGACGGGCTCCATCAGGTTGCGCATGTACGGATCGATCGACAGGAACAGCGTGCGCAGCAGCACCTGGCCCTCGCCCGGCGCAGGCACCGGCTGCGTCTCGAGCCGAAAATCATCTACCGTCGGCAGGCCGTGCGGATGCGCGGCGAGCACGATGCGGCGGCTGGTGGTGTCGTTCACGGTCGTGGCCCCTCGATCAGGCCCGCACCGGCCGCGGCCCGTGGCGCAGCGTCAGCAAGGTGCCCAGCGTCAGCGCCGCCACCGCGAAGGCCGGCCCGCCGAGCGCGCCGATGTGGTCGACCAGCAGCCCGCCGCCGATGGCACCGCTCGCGATCGCGATCTGGAACGCCGCCACCAGCAGGCCACCGGCCCCTTCGGCCTGGTCGGGCGCAGCCCGCACGATCCAGGTCTGGAAGCCCACCGGGAACGCGCCGAACGCGAAGCCCCACAGCGGCACGGCAATCGCGGTGACCCACGACGAGCTGCCGCCGACCAGCAGCGTGGCCGCCAGCAGCGCGATCAGCACGCCACCCGCCACGATGGCATGGCGCTCGCTGCGCTGCGCGATCCAGCCGCCGGCGAAGTTGCCGAAGAAGCCGCCGATGCCGTAGCCCAGCAGCACCGCCGAGACCGCGCTCACCGACAGGTGGGTGACGTGCTCCATCAGCGGGCGGATGTAGGTGAAGCCCGCGAAGTGGCCCGACACCACCAGCAGCACGGCCAGCAGCGCCACGCGCACCGGCGGGCGCCGCAGCAGCTCGCCGAGCACGCGCAGGCTCGGGTTGTCGCGCGGCGGCAGCGCCGGCAACGCGAACAGCTGCACCGCGAGCGTCAGCACGCTGACGACGCCGGCCGCGACGAACGCGCTGCGCCAGCCCCACACCGAGCCCATCCACGCACCGATCGGCGCGGCGCCGACGGTGGCGACCGAGACCCCGGTGAGGATCACCGACATCGCGCGCGCGAACTGCGCCTCGGGCACCAGCCGCAGCGCCAGCGCCGCCGACATCGACCAGAAGCCGCCCAGCGCGATGCCCAGCATCACGCGCGCCACCAGCAGCACCGGCAGGCTGGTGGCGGTGGCCGCGATCAGGTTGGACAGCATCAGCAGCGCGGTGAGCGCCAGCATGACGATGCGGCGGTCGATGCGGCGCGTCAGCAGCGGGATCGACGGTGCGGCCACCGCGCCGACCAGCGCCGTGGCCGTGACGGCCTGGCCGGCCGCGCCGTCGGTGACGCCCAGGTCGGCGGCCATCGCGGTGAGCAGGCTCGCGGGCAGGAACTCGGCCGTGACGAGACCGAACACGCCCAGCGTCAGCGACGCAATGGCGAACCAGTCGGCATGGCCGGCAGGGGAATCTGGAAGTGCGATCGGGGCAGAAGACACGTTGCGCAGGCCGGGAGAAGGCCTTGTGGTGGACTGGGAACACAGCTTATGGCTAGGATCTCGGCGTTTGAATGCCGGAAGAGCCGAAATGAATGACTTTTTGTCCGACCGAGATCAACTGACCGAGATCCTGCTGGGGCTGCGGCTCGATGGCGTGGAGTACGGCCGCTGCGTGATGCGGGCGCCGTGGGCGGTGGCGTTTCCGGCGCAGCGCGCGGCGCGCTTTCATTTCGTCGGCAGCGGCGGCAGCTGGCTGCGCACCCCGTCGACCGACTGGAAGCGGCTGAACCCCGGCGATGCGGTGCTGCTGCCACGCGGCAGCTTCCACATCCTGGCCAGCGCGCCCGACGTGCCGGCGGTGGACATCGATTCGCTGGCGCGGGTGGCGGTCTCGGACAACATCTACCTGGTGGGGGCCGAGAACATCGGGCCGGCGGTGCCAAGCGGCGAGGCCGACAGCGCGGTGCCGCCCGACGTGATGTTCTGCGGCGCGCTGCGCTTCAACCTCGACCCCTTGCACCCGCTGCTGACGATGATGCCGGACGTGATGCACGCGGGCGACCTCGCGACGCGCGACGTCACCGTGCCGGCGCTGCTCGAGGCGATGGAACGCGAGGTGGCGCTCGACCGCATCGGCGCCTGCGGCATCCTCGCGCGGCTGGCCGACGTGCTGGCGGCCAGCATCATCCGCGCGTGGGTGGAATGTGGCTGCAGCGACTCCACCGGCTGGATCGCGGCGGTGCGCTGCCCGAAGATCGGCAAGGTGATCGCGGCGATCCATGCGCAACCCGAGCGCGACTGGAGCGTGCCGATGCTGGCCGACCTGATGGGCTCGTCGCGCTCCAGTTTTGCCGAGGCCTTCACGCGCACGATGGGCGAGAGCCCGGCGAAGTACGTCGCCAAGGTGAAGATGTTCCAGGCGCGCCACTGGATCGCCAACGACGGCATGCGCATCGCGGTGGCGGCCGACCGGCTCGGCTACGACTCCGAGGCGTCGTTCAGCCGGGCGTTCAAGCGGGTGATCGGGCACCCGCCGAGCGCGTCGCGGGTGGGGGAGCGGGGGCCGGCGCGCAGGGCCGTGCCGTCACCGGCAACTGCCGCCTTGCCGCAGGTACTGGAAGGCGCCGGTGTCCAGCTGGACGATGAATCGCCCGCCGATGCTGTCGTCGATCACCAGCTCCTTGTCTGATTCCAGCACCGTCGACACGCCCTGGCAGCGCCAGTGGATCGACGACGCCGTGGTCTGGAAGCGCTTGGTGTCTTCGAGCGAGTACAGGTCCGTCAACGTGTACTTCTTGATGACGTCTCCATTCGCCGCGTAGATGACGAGGATGTTTCCGATCCCGCGGTTGTGCCAGTTGTCGAGGGTGACCAGCACGCCCTGGTTGGTGAACTCCATGTTGATGGGCGCGATGGGGTTCAACAGGAAGGTCGTGTGGACCTTTCGATACGACACGCCGTCGAACCGATGCCACTCTGCCATCGCGAACGGCCCCGTGGGCCTGCCGCCGTAGCCGTAGACATCGCCCATGCTCTTGCCTGGAACGACGCGCACGACGAACTGGCCGTTCTCGCTGGCCCGCGCCTGAATGCGGGCGGGGGGCGATGAATCGGCGTGCGCGGAGGGGGTCAGCAGCACGCCGCTGACGAGGGCAAGCGGAGCGGCGAACCGCAGAAACATCCGCATGACCTGGCTCCCGTTCACGCAAGTGCCTCGCGAACGATCTCCGGATGCTTCATCGCAATGCGAATCAAGGTCTGGGCAGCACCCGATGGCGATCGACGCCCTTGCTCCCACTCCTGCAGCGTGCGCTTGGAAATGCTCAACGCCTCGGCGAACTGGGCTTGCGACAAGCCTGTGTTTTCACGCGCCTGCACCACTTCGTTCGGCTCAACCTTCGTCGTGCGCGCAGCGCTGCCCGCCTTCATTTCGCGCACTGACTGCAACAGCTTGAGCCCCAGAGCCTCACCGGAGGATGTTCGCTTCGAAGAAGGACGACTAACCATGTTCGATCTCCTCTCGTATCGCCTTGAGCAAGTGGGCGGGAATGTTGTCTCGCACTGACTTCGCATACACCAGCAGTAGGCAGATTTCGCCGCACGCCAAACGAACGAAGTAGATGACCCTGACGCCACCTCGCTTGCCCATGCCGGCGCGCGACCAGCGCACTTTCCGACATCCCCCACTCTCTGGAATCAGATCGCCCGCCTCCGGATTGGCTGCGAGCCAGCGAAAGAAGTCGATCCGCTCTTCTTCTGTCCATACCTTGTCTGCTTCAGCGACAAAGGTCGGGGTCTCGGCAAAAGTGAACATTGGGAATGTACGTCTCAGACGTATGCACGTCAATGACGTACAGACGATGTGGTTGAGATCCGACCCCACTGCCGTCGGCGCGGCGAAGCCTATCGCCAGGCCCTCTTGCTGACGACCGGTACATAGCGACCATCGCTTCAGCGCAAACCGCGTTCAGTCGCAGCGGCCTTGTTCGACCTCAGCCCTGCTGCGCCGCCGACTGCAGCCGCGCATACCGCCCCGGCGCCTGCCCCACGTGCCGGCTGAAGGCCGTGCTGAAGGTGCTGGCCGAGCTGTAGCCGACGCGTTCGGCCACCTCGGCCATCGCGACGCCGCTGCGGCCGAGCAGGTCCTTCGCGAGGGCCATGCGCCAGCCGAGCAGGTAGGCCATCGGCGACAGCCCCACCGCGCGCGAGAAGCGCTCGAAGAAGACGGAGCGCGACAGAGCGGCCCGCTTCGCGAGTTCATCCACCGTCCACGCGCGTGCGGGCTCGCCATGCATGTCGCGGATCGCCGTGGCCAGGCGCGCATCGGCCAACGCGCGCAGCAGGCCCGGCGGTGCCGTGTCGCCGGGCGCGGAGCGCAGCGCCTCGATCAGCAGCACCTCGACCAGCCGCGACAGGATCAGCTCGCGGCCCGGTCGCTGCTCGATCGATTCGCCCCGCACCAGCTGCACCAGCAACGGCAGCCGCTCGACGCCGCGCACATGCAGCACGCTGGGCAACAGCGACACCATCAAGGCCGCATCCGGTGAATCGAACGCGAAGTACCCGCCGAGCATGCGCACCTCCGGCGGCCCGCCACGCCGGCCATGGCGGATCTCTCCTTCGGGCGCCGGCTGGGCCCGGGGATCGACGAAGACCGCAGCCGCCAGCGCGGCACTCGACATCGTGAACCCGGGCGTGGCCGGCATCAGCAGGAAATCGCCGGCCGCCAGCGTGATCGGCTCCTGTCCGTCGACGGCCAGCAGGCACTCGCCCTCGAGCATCGTGCAGAAGCTCGGCTGGCCGAAGCTCGAATAGCGCACCGCCCATGCGCCTGCGCCACTGATCACCTTGGAGTACACCGCACGCGGCCGCAGCAGCGCGATCACCTCTGCCAGCGGATCCACCATGGCCGGACTCCTGCAAACGAATATCGGACTGTTGATTGTAGAGAGTCCTGACTCTCGTCGGTATCGTTCCGTCATCGTCAACACACCACCGAGGCACCGAATGAAAACCGTCCTGATCACTGGCTGCTCGTCCGGCTACGGGCTCGAGACCGCCCGCCACTTCCACGCGCAAGGCTGGACCGTGATCGCCACGATGCGCACGCCCCGCACCGATGTGCTGCCCACCGGCGAGCGCCTGCGCGTGCTGCCGCTCGACGTGACGCGGCCCGGCAGCATCGCCGCCGCCCTCGACGCCGCCGGGCCGATCGACGTGCTGGTGAACAACGCCGGCGTCGGGCTGTTCGGCGCGTTCGAGGTGACGCCGATGTCGACCGTGCGCGACATCTTCGAGACCAACACCTTCGGGATGATGGCAATGGCGCAGGCCGTGCTGCCGCAGTTCCGCAGCCGCCGCGCCGGGCTGGTGATCAACGTGACCTCGACCGTGACGATGGTGCCGATGCCGCTCGTCGCGGCCTACACCGCGAGCAAGACGGCGATCCAGGGCTTCAGCACCTCGCTCGCGCTGGAGCTGGAGCCGTTCAACGTCCGCGTGAAGCTGGTTGAGCCGGGGTACGGGCCCGGCACGCGCTTCACCGAGAACGGATCCGAGCGTATGCAGGGGTTGATCCCCGAGGCCTATGCGCCGTTCGCGCAGGCGATCTTCGCGTCGCTCGGCAACCCGGGCGCGGTGACCACCGCGGCCGATGTGGCCGACGCAGTGTGGCGCGCCGCGAATGATGCGAGCGGGCGGATGCGCTACCCGGCGGGTGCGGATGCGGTCGCGCTGGCCGGGCGGGTCGGTCTCAGCTGAGCGGCACTACAACGTCGACCAGTCACTGATCGCGCGGTGCAACTGAGCGCACCGCGATGTGCGCGCCGAGCACCGCCGTGGGAATCACGGTAGCCAGCGCGAACAGGTTGAACCACAGCGGCTGGTCGCCCCAGAAGAGCAGCCCGAAGGCCAAGCCGAGCACGCCAACCGCAAACCCGTTGAAATAGGGATAGCGCTTCGCCAGTCGTGCTGCGACAAAACCGTCGGCCATCGTCGTCAGGCTGCCGAAGACGATGTTGAACAGCAGGAAGCTCGGACTGCTGGTGACCGCCGCCAGGTCTTGCGACACCTGCTCGGCGGAGCGGCCGGTGACGGTGACCTCGTCGCTGTGCATCAACAGCAGCCCGATGCCGAGCAGCATGTCGAGCCCGATCGTCAGCAGGAAGCCGAGCGCCACCGCCTTGGCGTTGATGCGGCTCACTGGGTGCGGGCCACGAAAAGCGGCGCGGCGGGTAGCGCAAGAAGCAGGGGAAGGGTTCTCAAGGCGGACTCCACGGACGAAGACCGCGTATTCTGCCCGCCGGGCACCGCGCCATGACCGATGAAACCGCATGAATCCCTATCACCCGCCAGAAGCCTCTCTCACCATCGAGCCGGTACCACGCCCCCAACGACCGCGTTTGCTCAAGGTCGGCATCGGGTTGCTGGCATTCGAGATGATCGGCAACCTTCTGCTGACTCTCGCTCATGTCTGGTTGCTCAAGCACTACCGGCCTGCCGAAGATTACTCGTCCTTGGTGGTCGCCTCGTTCGGCGTCGTGCTGTTGGAAGCACCCCTTCTATGGCTACTGGCACGCGGGGCCAACTGGGCGCGGTATGTGGCCGCCGTGTTGATTGCGTCACCCCTGTATGGCTATGCGTCCAGGTTCCCGCTTTCCGAGGTTACCGACGCCGTCGCCTACGAACTCGCCCGGGACGGAATCGGTCTCGGCCTGATGGTTGCTGGCTGTGCCCTGTTGTTCACACCCAGCGTGGCGAAGTGGTTCCACCAGGTCCGAACCTTGCGATAACGACCGCCATCGCCATTCGACATCAGTCGACGACCAGCTTCAGCCCGATCACCCCGGCCAGGATCAGCGCGATGCACAGCACGCGCAGCGGTGCCGCCGAGTCGCCCATCGCCGCAATCCCGACGATCGCCGTGCCGGCTGCGCCGATGCCGGTCCAGACCGCGTAGCCGGTGCCCATCGGCAGCGTGCGCATCGCGAGCGACAGCAGCACGACGCTGGTCAGCCCGGTAGCCACCGTCAGCAGCGACGGCATCAGCCGCGTGAAGCCTTCGGACGACTTCATGCCCCAGGCGAACGCGATCTCGAGCAGCCCCGCGATGACGAGCAGCAGCCAGGCCATGTCAGGCCGCCTGGGCCGCTGCGGCGGGGGTCGCGCGGAACGCGACGCCGAGGCGGTTGAAGGCGTTCATCAGGCCGATGGCGTAGGTGAGGTCGGCCAGCTCCTTCTCGTTGAACTCGGCGGTGGCGGCCCGGTACTCGGCATCGGGCACGCCGGTGTCGGCGACGCGGGTCACGGTCTCGGCCCATGCCAGCGCGGCGCGTTCGCGGACGCTGAACAACGCGCCGCCTTCGCGCCATCCCGGCACCAGCACCAGCTTGTCCACGGCGAGGCCTGACTTCAGCAAGTCGCGCGAATGCATGTCGATGCAGAACGCGCAGCCGTTGATCTGCGAGACGCGCAGGTAGACGAGGTCGATCAGTTCCTTCGGCAGGCCGCTTTTCTGGACGGCGGTGTAGACGCCGAAGTAAGCCTTGTAGCCCTCGGGGGCAGCCTTGGCGTAATCGAGGCGGTGGCTCATGACGATCCTTGCATGTCGTGTGATGGAAAGACGCCATCGTGCGCCGTCTTGGCCCACCCCAGAATAGCCAAGAATTGCCTTGCCGACTGGGCCATGATCAGAGCAGGTCGACGATGCGCCTCGCGAGGTTCTCGGCAGTGCGCCGCGAATCGATGTTCGTGAAGCCGAGCAGCAGCGCCGGCGGGCCGTCGCGGTCGAAAGCCCAGTCGGTCAGGGCCTCGGCGAAGAGACCGGCCTCGCGCATGCGCGTCGACAGCTTGCGATCGGAGCGCCGGGCCTGCAGCCGCAGGATCAGGTGCATGCCGCCGGGTTGCGGGTCGATGCGCAGGTGCCGGCCCAGCACGCTCTCGAGCCCGGCCACGGCGGCTTCGCGGCGCTCGGCATAGAGCCGGCGCATGCGCTGGATGTGGCGCGCGAAATGGCCTTCGGTGATGAAGGCCGTGACGATGGCCTGGCTCAGCTGCGGGCTGCCGCCTGCGAAGGCCTGGCTGATCTGCTCGAAGCGTTCGACCAGCGCCGGCGGCACGACCAGCCAGGCCAGCCGCAGGCTCGGGAACAGCAGCTTGCTGAAGGTGCCGGCGTAGAGCACGCGGCCGTCACGGTCGAGGCTTTGCAGCGCGGGCAGCGGGCGGCTGACGTAGCGGAACTCGCCGTCGTAGTCGTCCTCGACGATCCAGGCCTTGCTGCGCGCCGCCCAGTCGAGCAGCGCCAGCCGCCGGGGCAACGCCAGCGATACGCACAACGGGGCCTGATGAGACGGCGTGACGATCGCGCCCCGCGCGCGCGGGGCGCGCCGCAGGCCTTCGTCGACCACGATGCCGTCGGCATCGACCGGCACCGGCGCGGCCGTGATGCCCATGTGCTGCAGCAGCTCGCGCGTGGGCGGGTAGCCGGGGTCTTCGAGCCAGACGCGGTCGCCGGCCTTGAACAGGGCCTGGCCGATCAACTGCAGAGTGTGGCGGTAGCCGGTGGTCACGAAGACCTGCGACGGCGAGCAGCTGACGCCGCGCGACAGGTGCAGGTAGGCGGCGATCTCGGTGCGAAGCGCCGGCAGGCCGTACACCGAGGGATGCGCCATGTCGATGGGCTGCATCGCGCGCACGCAGCGCGCGCCCAGGCGCGCCCAGATCTTGCGCGGGAAGGCATCGAGGGCGGGCAGGCCCATCTGGAACGGCAGCGTGGTGTCGGGCCGGAAGCTGGGCTCGGCCGGGCGGGGGCTGGCAGGCGCTGGCGTTTGCGGCAGCGGCGCGCGCGGCTTCAGGTCGGGCGAGACGACGGTGCCGGCCTGGCCGCGGGCCTGGATTTAGCCCTCGGCGACCAGCAGGCCGTAGGCCGACTCGATGGTGCCGCGCGCCAGGCCGAGCTCTTTCATCAGCGCGCGGGCTGACGGGATGCGGTCGCCGGGCTTCAACACGCCGGCGGCGATGGCGGCACGGAAGCGGTCGTAGATCTGGCGGTAGTAGGGCTCGGCCGCCGAGGGGTCCAGGGGCGGGAGGGTGCTGGCGGGCGGGGCATTCATGCGTCCATCATGGACCGGCGACGGCAGCCTGCCACATGTCGACGCGAACTACGCGCAGGCGCAGCACTCGGCCACGGCCGAGGTGTCGCCGCTCGGGGCCATCGCGCTGTCCGATGTGCTGATCCGGGAGCTGGAGCGCGCCGACGTGCTGGTCATCGCGACGCCGATGCACAACCTGGGCGTGCCGTCGGCGCTGAAGGCGTGGATCGACCACGTGGTGCGGGCGCGGCGGACCTTCAACGTGACGGCACAGGGCAAGGCGGGTGCATTGCGCGACCGGCCGGTGTTCATCGCGATCGCATCGGGCGGGCGGTTCTCGGGCGAGCACGCGCGCCAGCCGGATTTCCTGACGCCGTACCTCAGGCTGATCCTGGGCACCATCGGGCTGCACGACCTGCGCTTCTTCTCGGTGGAAGGCACCGGTGCCGGGCCCGAGGCGGTGGAGGCGGCGCGGGTTCATGCGGAGCGGGCGCTGGCGGAACGCTTCTCCTCTCCGATTGCGAGACAATCCGGCCCCGAGCATCCCAGAGACCCAGGAGCACAGTGACCCTCCATCGCCTTGGCGCCGGCGTCTTCACGATCCCGGGCTTCCTGACGCCCGAAGAATGTGCGAGCTTCATCGCGCGCAGCGAGCGCATCGGCTATTCGGAAGCGGCGATCCGGACTGCCGACGGCGACCTCGTGTACAAGGATGCGCGAAACAACGATCGCATCATCTTCGACGACGGCGAGCTGGCCGGCTCCCTCTTCTCGCGCGCCGGTGCATTGCTGCCGGCCGAACTCGACGGCTGGTGCCTCAGCGGCTTCAATGAGCGATTTCGCTTTTACCGGTATGACCAGAGCCAGCAGTTCACCTGGCACCTCGACGGCACGGTGAGGCTGGGGCCGGATCGCGAGAGCGTCCTGACTTTCATGATCTACCTCAACGATGACTTCGAAGGCGGGAACACCGACTTCGGCTGGGAAACCGTCAAGCCCGTGCAAGGCATGGCTCTGGGCTTCCCGCACCGGCTGCGCCACCAGGGGGCGATGGTCCGCTCCGGCATCAAATACGTTCTTCGGACTGACGTCCTGTATCAACAGACACCCTCAAGATCATGAGAATCCTTGCCCTGTCGACACTTGTCGCAGCCCCGTTGCTCGTGGCCTCCAGCGCATTCGCGGCCGACCTGGTCCTCACGATGAACTCGTACGGCCCCGTCCAGATCGGCATGCCCATTGCGCAGGCCCATCAACTGCTGACCAAGCTGGGGCGCAAGAACCTGCCCAACCCCAAAGGCGTCGCGAAGGTCGGCTGCAGCTACTACAGCGCGTCCGAAGAACTCCGGTTCATGACGGAAGACCAGAAGATCGTGCGGATCGAGACGCGCGAGTCGAACGTGGTCACGCCTTCGGGCATCCGGGTGGGGTCGAGCCTCGACAAGGTTCGGCGCTCGCTGGGCTCGCGCATCGAGGAGGGCCAGCAGCACGCCTCCAACGATCCGAACAACCGCAGCATCGTGCTCGTTTCGGGCGACAAGCAGTTCGCGATCCGGGTGGACGGCAATCAGGCTGTCGCCGAGATCTTTGCCGGGGCGGAGCACGCGATACGGGCTGCGCCCGCCTGCTCCTGAGGCCCCATGAACCGTTCCGCACAGATCGCTTCGTTCTGCGTCGTCGCAGCCGGGCTGGTCTGCGCGGGCTTCTACCTGACGGGCGCCGTCGCCGGCCGCGTGGACCCACGGGTCTTCGGCCTCACCGCCCTTGCGGCCCAGGCGCCCATCGCGCTCCTGGCCTGGGGCGTCCCATCCGCCATCTGCTGGTTCGTGATCGGCTATGGCACGCGGGGCCGGCAAGTTCGCCTGGCACTTGTCGGCGCGGGCATCGAAGCGCTTGTTCTGGCGGCTGACTGCCTGCTCTCCCCCGGAGGCGGCACCTGGGCCGCAGAGCTTCGGGCCACGGCCGTGGTGCTTCTCTGGCCGGTAGCGGCCCTGACACTCGGCGCCGTGTGCGGTGCGGCGCTCGGGGCCAGGCTGAGGCACATCGCGGATCGCAGATTGGGGCTGGGCGCCGCTGCGCCATGATCCTCCTCGCCCACTTCAGCGCCGTCATCCGCGCTGCGCTCCGCCTGCTGTGTCTGTGCGCAGGTGCCTGGTTGGCAGCCCTCGTCCCGGCCGTTCACTCCGCCAACGTCAGCCGGGCATCGAACGCCGCCATCGGTTACCTGCCCGACATGGCCCCGGGTACCGGCATCTCACTCGCGGCTCTGCTGGCCGTCCTGGTTCTCGTGGTCCTGGTGGTGATCGAGCTGTGTCGCGCATGGGCCTGGGGAAGAAGGCCCCTGGCATTGCCCTCGTACTTCGTGCTGGGCGTGGCGGCAACGTGGCCCATCGGCGTTGGAATGCACGGCATCCTGTGGGCCTGCCCGCTGAGCATTGGCGCGTTCTACGGCATCCGCAGCTGGTGGATGGCCCGCCGGCCTACTCGCCACTCTCCGCATCGCGAATGATCTCTCGCGTGGCCTCAAGCATGTCTTCGAGCGGCTCCGGGTCGTCGCCTTCGAATGAGACGATGGCGCCGAAGTCTTTCGTCAGCGCACAGCTGACGATCATCACGCAGGCCAGGTCCTTCATGTCGCCGCGCCAGGACATGCCGATGCAGTAGTCGCGCCCGTCGGCCAGGGCGCGGAACAACTTGTCGCCGCCGACGACATCGTCGGTGGGCTCGTAGAAAATCTCGAACCCCGGGCCTTCTTCGCCATTGAGCACGAAGGGCAGGAAGCCTGAATCCGAGAACGGCGAGAATTCGGGATGCAGCTTCAGGTCGAAGCCCAGGGCATCGATCGACGACTGCAGCGCGGCGCGATCCGGCACACGGGCCCTGTCGATGAATGCGTATTGCGTGTTGGACATATCGTGTTCTCTTCTACAACGCATCAGAGCATATCAATGCGCCGCTGCCCTCATTGCCAGTCCGAGAGTTTGCCCTGGCTCACGCTCGCCCTGTCCACCGAGTCTTCGCCGGTTCGGTGCACCGAATGCAAGGGCCTGTCGCACCGGGACACCGGCATCCCGCTCCTTCTCGGCGTCTTGAGCCTGCCAGGCCTCCTGGGCGCCGGGGCGGCAGCGCTGCACCTGCGAACGTGGTGGCCGATCGTTCTGTTCTTCACCATCATCGTGCTGGCTTCATCGCTGTCGCTGCTCTTGCCCGCCACCCGAACTGCGCCTGTCAAGGCCCCACGCTTTCAGGCCATCGCCATCGCGGTTGTGCTGGCCATCGCAGCGGCTTCAGTGGTGGCGATCCTGTGCATGTTTCTCGACTATCTCGTCGCCCCGGCCTTTGCCGTGGCTGTCATTTCGATGGTGGTGCTCTTCGCCACGAGACGGCGCTTTCCTCGCGTGGCCGAAGTTGCATCCGCGTTGATGACGGTGGGTCTGGGAATCCTGTTCCTGTGGGGTGCGGCCCACATCATCACCACAGGTGTCTCTGAGGGCCAGGCAACGACGATGTTCAAGCGCACCGTTCAGCGGTCGGAGTCTCCGGGCGCATTCTGGACTCGGGTGGCGGTCATTGGCGTCCCCGCATTGCTGCTGTTGGGCGTGCCACTGGCGATCTCGGTGAAGTACCTGTTCTCAAGGCTCGTGCGTGGGAAACCCAAGTCTTGAGGTCAGTACCATCGCCGGCACGCATTTCAATCGCCTTGCATCCGTCATGCATTCCTGCCCTTCTCGAGTTCTCGGCATCGGCTCTGTCTCGCTGATCGTGCTGTTGCTCGCCGCACCGGCCATGGCGCAATCGCAGTCTCCCTTGCAGCCGGGCGGCTGGGCGTTCCACACGAAGATCGTCAACATCCTGCCCGATGGCAAGACAGAGAAAGAGGTGTCCGACTCCCGCTCGGAGCGATGCCTGACTGCCGAGTTCGTCGCCAGCGACCCCTATCTGCTCGCCGCGCGCGACAACAAGACGGCCGACGACCTGGCCTGCGTGGCGGGCAACTACAACCGGTCCGGCAATTCAGCCCAGTGGAGCGTCACCTGCACGTCGTCACAGGGCTTCACGATACGAAGCGCGGTGCGCAATTCACTGACCGCCACGACCATCCACAACGAGCTCGAGTCCCGCGTGCACCGCAAGGACGGCGTGGAGTTCACCCAGCTGAGCAGCACGGACGCCGTCTACAAGGGCCCGTGCGGGGCCGGCATGGTGCAGTTCTGAGATTCAAGGCCGGTCGGGCACGCGCATTCGTCTGGCGGCCAGCTCGTGCACCGGCATTCAATCCCACCACGCGGACAGCACCGGCAACGCTTGCTTCCGGGCGAGCGTGTCGGGCACTTGCGAGGCTTCCACGCCGCTCACCTCATCGGGCTGGAGCGCTGACAACTCCGCTTCGAGTTCGTCGGGGTGGATCGTGCCGACGACGAACACGGTGTCGGTGAAGGGCCAGCAATCGTCGCCGGGATCCAGCTCTGCAATCCGCGTGTAGATCGCCTCCACGTCATGCCGGCGGGCAATGCGTGCGAAGGTCTGCCTGAAGGCGTCCATGCCGGGATGCTCTGCCAGGTTGCATCCGATGGAGCCGAGATCGTCATTGCCGTCGAAGAAGGTTTCGATGGCGACCAGTTGCGGCTCCGGCTGGGCGGAAAGTTGCTGGATCAGTTGGTTGCGCTTGGCGATGTCCATGCTTGCCTTGGTTGATGTGGCGGCGGCCACGCTCGGGCGGGGAATGGCGGCTGCGGCCGTCGACGTGAAGAGCAGCGCGGCGAGCCGGGTCAGCTCGAAGCAATGCAGGTTTCATGGTGCTGCCGCCTTTGCCGACTGCCGGGCTGCGGCCCTCAGCTGCCAGAACACGAGCCAGCAGGCCAGCAATACGCCCGGTGACACCAGCACGAGTGGCATCCAATGCGAAGCCAGCGGCGCAATCGCGATGCCGACCGCCGCGGTCCCTGCAATCGGAAGAACCGGAGTGCAAGGCCGATCGGCGATCCACGCCCGGCTCATGACAACCAGCACGCCCCACGCGAACCAGCCGCAAACGACGCTCACGTACACGAACGCGATGCCCCATGCATCGCTTCTGCCGGGGGAGTCGAACATCATCAGCGACAGCAGCGCATAGCCGAACAGGCCGGGCACGCAACCGATCCATGCGATGGCGCAGACGATGCGACGCCTGCGGAATGGCGTTGTCGGGGCGATGGGGCTCATGCGGACACGGAATCTACAGGCAATCGGCGGCCGATCGGGCCGCGGCCTTGAATGCGATAGGCTCGCCGCCACGAGATCCGCTCCTCCAACGCCACATCGACACCCATGCGCCGATCGACACTGACAGCCGCCGTGATTGCGTTCGGCGCCTTGGCCGGTTTGATGCTGGGACCCTTGTCAAGGATCGACCACCGCGGGTACCGTCTGATGGAAGGCCGGATCGACATCGCCAACCTTTCGCAGGCCGTCGAGCTCTACCGGCAGGACAACGGCGACATCCCCACCGAGGCGCAGGGGCTCGCGGTGTTGGTCAGCAGCTCGCGGCCCCTCCTCGACAGATTGCCGAACGACCCCTGGGGGGCGCCGTACCTCTATCGACGAACGGCCTCGAAACCCGGCTTCGAGATCCACTCCGCCGGACGCAACGGGCGCGACAAAGGTGGTGCTGGTGTTCAACGGGATCAGGTTCGTGATTGATCGTTTCCGCACCAAACCTGACTGATTCCGCCCACATCCCACCCTGGTTCGGCTCCTACACTGTGCCCACAAGGAGACGACATGTTCAACCACATCATGGTCGGCAGCAACGACCTCCAGCGCTCGAAGCAGTTCTACGACGCCGTGCTGAGCGTCCTGGGCGCCGGTGAGCCGGCGCCCAACACAGCGGGCTCGGGACACGCCCGGCTCTTCTACCGCCACAACGGCAGCACGTTCGCGATCAGCCAGCCGATCAACGACGAGCCGGCCACGTTTGCGAATGGCGGCACCATCGCGTTCCGGTGCGAATCGCCCGAGCAGGTGCAAACCTTCCACGATGTGGCCGTGGCGCACGGTGGCAGCTCCATCGAGGAGCCACCCGGCTTGCGCGAGGGCACGCTCGGCGCCTATCACCTCGCCTATGTGCGAGACCCCGACGGCAACAAGCTCTGCGCCATCTATCGGGTGAAGCCATAGCTCCGACACGAAGCCTCCACACCCGCCCCGGTGTCGGACTGACCGCGAATGTGGTGCAGCGCAGCGCGCTGCGGTTCAGCAAGGTCGTCGTCGACAGCCCTGCGCTGATCCTCGTGCGGCACGGCACGAAATCGCTTCGATCCGGCGGGCAGCGCTGGACGCTGGAAGACGGCGACGCCATCGCCATCGCCGGTGGGCAATCGTTCGACGTGTCGAACCGGCTCTCGGCGGCCAGGCTCTATGAAGCCCGCTGGCTGGTGTGGGACCGGGCCGTCATCGAGCAGTTCGCACCAACATCGCCGGCAGAGCAGCCGCTGACAGGTGCCAAGGTGCTCAAGCAGGTCAGCGCCGAGTTGGCTGCGGCATTGGAGCGGGCGGTCGCGGCCGTGGCCGACCCCTCAGGTGTTCCCGACGAGGTGGCGCGGCACCGGCTGGCAGAGCTGCTGGTGTGGCTCTCGCTCGCCGGCGTTCGATTCGCGGCGCAGCGCGCGGCGACGATCGCGTCGGAGCTGCGAACGCTCTTCGGCGCCTCCACGGCACAGGCGTGGACGGTGCCGCAAGTGGCCGACCGGTTGTCGATCAGCGAAGCCACGTTGCGCAGGCGCCTGAGCGCCGAAGGCACCCGCTTTGGCGACCTGCTCGCCGACGTGCGGATGTCGCGTGCGATGACCTTGCTGCAGTCCACCGACCAGCCTGTCGCGCACATCGCGCTGACAGTGGGCTACGAATCGGCCTCGCGTTTCGCCATCCGGTTCCGCGAGCGTTTCGGGTTTGCACCGACGGCGATCCGGGGGCATCGCCGCGCCGGTGCGTGAGAAGATCGCGGCATAACGAGGAGGGTTTTTCATGAGCGGAATGTGGCTTCGCGCGGCCATGGTGTGCTGCGCATGGGTGCTGGCGTCTTGCGGCGGGGGTGGGGGCGACGGCGGCGTCACTTCCCAGGTGAATGTCACCAGCGATCGCTCGAGCATCGAGTTCGCCGGCTTCACCGGTACAGCGGCCGCGCAGCAAAACGTGAACTTCACGTTGCTCAACGGCTCGGGCACCTATTACGCCGAGGTCGTTCCCGATCGGCCGGGGGAGTTTGCCTCGACGTTCACGCTCACCGGCAACACGACCGCGCGCGTCACGCTGACCCGGTTCAGCTCCGCAGCAGCGGGCCAGGGCAGCGGCAACTTCGTCTTCCGCCTGTGCACGGACGCGGCCTGCAAGAACGTCGCCTGGTCGCAGACCATGCCCTACAGCTACGCGATATTCGACATCGACGGCAAGGCGCTGGCCCTCGGCGGCGTCGAAGGCGATGCCGCCGCAGCGAAGCCCTTGGCCATCACGCCGGCCGACACCGGCAACCGCCTCGTCGTCTCGAGCAGCACGATCAAGGGCTCGGGATGGCTCTCGGCCACCCGTGTCTCGTCAAGCGGCATCAGCGTGGCGGCCACGGCCGCGTCTCTCGCGCCGGGCAGCTACCAGGGCACGGTGCAGGTGCGATTCGCCGACCTGGGGAATTCTTCGCCGATCCTGGACATTCCGGTGGCCTTCACGGTCGGCTCGGGCTTCAAGGCCCCGGCAGCCGGCCAGCTCGTCATGACCGCCGACACGGCCACGCTCACCGGCACCGCCGACGTGGCCTTCAACACCAGCCAGAGCCACGCCTGGACGGCCAGCAGCGACCAGCCCTGGCTGGTGCTCGACACCCCCGCCGGCGGCGGCGCCGGCACGCTGCAGTACCACGCTGACCTGGCGCGCGTGGGCGAGGTCGCCAACTGGGGCTCGACCACCGCCAACGTGACGATCCACGCGGCGGGCCTGACCGATGCCGTGCTTCCGGTGACGCTGAACAAGCACCTGCCCGAGATCTACACGACCTGGCCCGCCACGATCGTGGCAGGGCAGCCGGCCACCGTGCGCGTGACCGGACGCGGCCTGTCGCAGTTGTCCGGCGTCGGCCGCATCCAGGTGGCAGGCGCTGCCGGCGTCACCGGCACCGTCACCAGCGATCGCGAAGCCGTGCTCGAGATCCCGGCGCTGGCGGCGGGCCGTGCGAAGGTGTCGGTGACCAACGCTGCGGGCTTCGCGGCCTGGAGCGGTGCCATCGGCGTCGCGACGCGGGGTGTGCTGCCGGCGAGCACGGCGGCCAACGCCGGCGAGAAACGCTCGGCGCTGTTCGACCCCACGCGCAATGCGCTGTACGCCATCAACCTCGATCAGAACACCTTGGTGCGATTCCGCTATGCGGGCGGCCAGTGGCAGGTCGACGGGCTGCCGGTGGCGGCCATCGGCGACCTGGCGATGTCACCGGACCGGCAGACGCTGTACGTGGGTTCGGGCACGCGCAACCTGCTCGCCGTCGATGCGGACACGCTGCAGGTGAAGAACACCTACCCGCTGCCGGCGCAGATGGATGGGTCGGTGTCGCCTTCGAAGTACTTCACGCGCGGCATGGCGACCACCAGCGACATGCGCCTGTGGTTCGGCGGCAGCCAGTGGTCGAACATGGGCTACTTCGACATGCTCAGCGGCAGCTACGGGGTGCAGCCGATCCCCGGCTCGAACTTCAGCCTCTACTCGCCGGAGTTCTACGCGCCGGGCGATGGCTCGAAGCTGTTCGTGCTGAACCCGCCGATGCTGTCGCCGAGGTTGCCCAGCTACCTGTACACGACCGCGACCGAGAGCCTGAGCTCCCCGTCGACGCTGCCCAACCCGTACCGCAGCGTCGCCTACGACGCGACCGGCAGCAGGGCCCTCGTCGATGACGAGACGCTCTACGACGGCGTCAACTTCAGCCTGATCGGCACGGCAGTCATCAGCTCGGCCATCGGCACCAATGCCGTCATCTCCCCCGACGGCACGCGGCTGTACCGGCTGGTCACGGCCAACAACAACAGCCTGGTCGTCGACCACATCGACGTGTACGACACCACCCAGGTGCAGCCGGGCACCTCGGCGCTGGTGAAGCTGAGCCAGATCGCCGTGACGACGCAGGCGCTGGATTGCGGAGCGCAGCCGGCCTACGGCTGCGACGTGCGAGGCGCCTTCGTGATCAGCCCGCTGGGCGACACGCTGTTCTGGGTCGGCAACCAGCGGCTCGTGGTGTACCCGATTCCGAGTGCACTGTCGGGGATCCAGTCCGCGTCGCCGCGCTTGCTCAAGGCGGCGAGCCGCTGACTCGCCAGGTCCCTCACACCCAGCTGGCCACTTCCTGGAGCAACAGGCCGATGAACTGACGCTGCTTGCCGATGTTCTCTTCTCGAGCGATTTCCTGGACGTCGTCGGACCACCGCCTCTGGAGCCACTCTCTCGCCCTGCCGGTTTCACGGATCACCAACTGGTAGATCTCGTCTTCGTTCAGCAGCTTCACGTACCGGTCTTCGGGATTGCCGCTGGCCAGCATCTCTCCAATTCGCTGGCCATCCTTCTTGTGGAAGATGGTCGGCGGACCCTCCACCGTGCGCTGTTCTGAGTGTGCGGTGAACTCCTGCACCTGGGTCCGCCTCACCTTGCCCAGCCCTGCCGAGAAAAGCACCAACTCCGGTTCACCGCGCCCGCCGTCCTTCTTGACGAGATAGCCGTCGCTGCCCGGATGCATCGCCTTGACGCCCCTGGCCTCGACGTCGCCGTTCCCGCCGAAGGACTTCAGGCCCTGGTGACTGAGGGTGCCGTCCAGGTGCTCCCAATCCTCGAACTGCTTGACGACCAGAGGAGCCCTGGCCTTGAAGGTGTGCAGGAACTGCTTCGATCCTTCTCCTTCGAACTTGATGGCAGCCGCTTGCAGGCTGAACTCTTCGTCGAAAGAGAACCATGCCGGCGCATTCGGCACCAGCACCACGGTCTCTTCGTCGCCCAGCGTGAAGCGTGCGGCCGTGGTGCCATGAACCAGCACGGTGCCCGCCGGGACGGATGCATCGGCGGCTTTGGGTGCGTGTTCGGACTCGTCCCACAGGTAGCGCTGGCTTGCCAGGTCCCAGACGGCAGTCTTGTCGGTCGTTCCGAGCCGGAACCTCACGACGCCGACTTCGTCGCCCATCGAGCCCTCCACCAGGAACAGCTTCAGGGTGCCGAACACCTCCGGATCGAGGTAGTGATCTTGCTCGCCCTCTTTCACCGGTTTGCGTTGAGCCACCATGGCCGGCCCAAAGATCGCATGCAAGGCCCGGCGCTGCGCCAGCATGCGCGGTGACTGGTTGATGTCGATGTGCGAGGCGGCGCGCTGAACCAGGGCCCCGCTCGGCGCGGACCGGGCAACTGCCTCACCCTCGGCGCGCTGGCGCTGCACGGCTCCGGCATGAACATCACGGGCTTTCATGGCCGCCACGATAGCCATCAAGTCCGCCACCGTACATCAGCCTGGTGCTGATATTGCAGCCTCGTGACACCGAGTGCCGCCCGCCGATGCGCGAACGGGCTCCTTTTGGGCTAAGGTCGCACGCGACACCGCCCCCCGAAATTGGATCCGCGGAGAGTTGAATCGCTGCAGCAGTAAGGCCGATCCGTCTTCGCGAACTGCAGATCGAACATGCCACCTTCGACTCCTCCTCCCGTCGCCAGCGGCCCCACCCACTTCTCCACCGCCGTCTATGGATCGCCACAACAGGCCTTCCAGCGCTTTTGCGAGCTCACGGCCGACATCTGCGACGTGACGATGCTGGGCGATGTAGCCGACTTCCAGGTGGCGACCACCACCTGGCACCTCGCGGGTGCGCTGCTGCTCGAGAACCGATCGAGCACGCTCAAGTACGACAGAACGTCGCTGCACGTCGGACGGGGCATCGACCACTTCCAGGTGGCGATGTACCTTTCCGGGGGTGCCGAGTTCGTGCAGGCGGAACACGTGCTGCACCAGCGCGCAGGGGACGTCAGCATCATCGACATGGCGCAGCCCAATCAGACCCGCGAACGACCGGGCGCGGATGGGTCGGCGAAAGTGCTGACCTGCATGCTTCCGCGGGTGTTGGTAGCGCCTGCGGCATCAAATACGGCCCCACTTCCATCGCTTGCCGTCTTCGGACACGACACACCCTATGGGCGGCTGCTCGGCGACTATCTGCTGGGGCTGCGCAGAGGGGGCTGCGACCTCACTTACGGACAAAGCCAGGCCACGGTTCAAGCACTTGCCCAGCTGGTCCTGGGCAGCAGCGGACACGGCGCGGACGCACAGGCGCCCCTCCACCGAACCAAGCAGGCCTTGCAAAGCCAGGTCAGGCAATTCATCGAACAGAACCTGGGATCGGATTCGCTCGACGTGGAGGGCCTGTGCCGCCGCTTTGCCGTATCGCGGGCCGGCCTCTATCGGCTGTTCGGCACGACGAGCCCGGCGAACTACATCCAGCAGCGCCGCCTGCAGCGCGCGTTTGCGATGCTCATCTCTCCCGCCTTTCGATCGTGGCGAATTCTCGATGTGGCTGTCGAGTGCCAATTCGCCGGTGATGCTGCGTTCATTCGGGCGTTTCGAAGGGAGTTCGGCCTCACGCCGGGCGATGCCCGCGAGCTGTCGGCTTCCGCGGTTTCAGGCGCACCGCCCCGCGGCCATGCGAATGGCCATCCCTGGCCCGATGCAGAGGCCGTCCACTGGATCAAGCAGCTCACCAGCGCGATGCCGCAGCCGGCCTTGAGTGCGTAGTTGAGACGGCCGGCATGTTCCGGTGGAACGCGCGGCATGTGGCCGGCTTCGGATCGGGCGTAACTTGCATTCGCACCGATTCTGGTGCGACAGCCCAGGGAGAACTCCATGACCACCGCGCTTGGCCGGCCATCCGCTTCCATCTTCGATCACTGGCAGCTGCACGTTGCCTACGTCACCACAGACGGCTCGATCCTCGACGACTACTACGACAGGCAGGCGGGCTGGATGAGGCAAGACGTCACCGCCCGCGTCAAGGGAACGCCTACAACGGCCCGCGAGCTCACCACGATCGCGACCGACAACCAGTGGCACGCGATCTACCGCACCGCGAGCAACGGCCTGTCCCACTTGTATTACCGAGAGAACGAAGGCTGGATCTACGAAGACCTGACCGGGCTTGCCAAGGCGCGGGCGACGATCGGTGCCGCTTCGTTGGTCGTCACGCCGGGTCAATTGCATGCCTTCTATCGCGACGATCGCAACCACGTCTCGCACGTCTACTTCCGCAAGGGTGAATGGGTGTGGGAAGACATGCAGGCCGTCGTGCCGGGAAACCTGCCTGACGCTGACGGAGACCCGGCGGCCATCCACGCCTATGAGCAACTCCACGTGGCCTACCGCGCAGGCGACGGCCAGCTGGGCCACTTCTATCACGACAACAAGAAAGGCTGGGTGCGGCAGGACATGATGACCCCGGAGAATCGGGCGCCGCGGGCCAAGGGCGTGCCGGTCTTTCTGGCGTACCACAATCGTCTCGAGTGCTTCTATCGAGACAGCGCCGATCACATCGCGCGCCTCTATTTCGCCAAGGGCGGCTGGCGATACGAAGACCTGACGGTGGCCAGCGGATGCCCCGTGGCAGCCGCCGGGGATCCCACGGCCATCGATCACAGGGGCCCGCACATCGTCTTCCGAGACGCCGGAGGGCATCTTGCCGACGTGTCGATGCCGCAGGACGACACCTGGGTCTACCGCGACCTGACGCGCGAGAGTTCTGCACCGAAAGCCGTGAGCGATCCGGGTGTCGTCGCCCACGAGGGGCACTGGCACGCCGTCTTCGTCGCGGAAGACGGCCATGTCCACGATGTGTACTTCGACGGCACCTGGCACACCCAGGATCTGGATGCGCTGGCGAAGAACCCCGTCCCCATCGGAAAGGTGGCCGTGCGCAACAAGGGCGCGTACCTCGTGACGGTGCGCTTCGACTACCTTCGCAGCGATGGCCGCCAGCGCATATCGTCAGCGACCACCRGCACTCCGTTCCCTGTCGGCGAGACCAACATCAGCGACCCCGGTGACCATGGGGTTCCCGAGGGCGCGGAGCTGTGGGTAGAGATCCAGGCGACCCTGGGGGATTCCGCGCAAGGACATCAGCACTTCATCTATCAGAGGGGAGTTGCGCAAGTGGCTCGCTACCACTGCAGTGGCACGACGAAGGATGTCAAGCTCTCGTTCGATGGCGTTCGTCCTGGCACCGCCGAAGCTGCCGTGGACGCGACAGATTCCGAGCTTCAGGCCTGAGGCTCGTCACGGCGCCTCGTGCGGCGGCCACTTGGCGCGGCCCTGGTTCAGCTGGGCCGCGGCGTCCCCGTCCGCACCGAGCGACGGGATCGCGGCCAGCTTGCCGTAGACCTGCGGCGAGAACACGGCCTCGAGGTCGCCGACGTCGGCTTGCACGTTCAACGGCTGGCCCGTGGTGAGCTTCTTGTCGTCATGCGGGTCACCCGCTGACGGGTGCAGGCCCCAGGCGACATCGCGGCCCGGGCGCATCGCCGACATGCCTTGCGCGTAGACGCGCGTCACGCGCTCGATGCCTGCGTCGCCCGTGTTCCGCTCCGGCTCGAAGGTTCTCGGATGGACCTCGCCCGTCTGCGTCGACGCCTCGGCCCACTCGTCGGCATAGCCGCGCCGGTGCGCCGCGTAGAAGCCGCTGCCCTTGGCGGTACCGCTGTTCGATCCGATGCGCGACGGATCCAGGCCGGTGCCGATGATGGACTGGCCGGCCGCATGGTGGGTGCCGTGGTAGCCGACGAACTCGTAGCCGGCCTGCGTGAGTGACTGATGCGCCGTCGTGACGGCTGCAGCATCCGGGTGCTCGCTGAGCAGCCCGTCGCGCGTGCCGTTCAGCCAGGGCTCGTTGAGCTCGGGCCGCGCACGCGCCGATGCATTCGGCAGCGGCGACCGGGGCGCCATGTCGCCGAGCCGCAGGGCGGTGCCCGGCGGCGGGCGGTTGGTGAGGGTTTCCAGCTGGCCCAGGCTCTGCGAGCGGCCGCTCGGGCCGCGCGGGCGCTGCGTGGGGGCCGTGTTGTCCGACGGACTGGTGGAGCGGGGTGAGCCGATGGTGGGCGAGGGCGATCGATTGAGGCGATCCAGCATGGTCGCGTGCTCCTGCTGCGGTGAGGTCGATCGATTCTGGGGCGCCGATGGTGGCCGGCGGGGTGGCCAGCCGAAGCTGTGAACGGCCTGACGATGCACGGCCTGCAGTCATTCCTCCTCTCGCCGGGGAAGCGCTGCGATGTCCATGGCCCACGGCAGTGCCGAGCGGCACCAGATCTGCTTGCTCGGCACGAGCTGCCGGCGTTGATCGATGCAGCCGACTCTCAGCCCGTAGGTGTCGGGGGTCGCGAGGTCGTAGGTGAACAGCGGGGAGCCGCATTCGGGGCAGAACGACTGGGCGCGCTCGGCGCCGCTGTCGGCCGTCTTGATGTAGACCTTCGGCGTGCCGTGCTCGAGCACGAAGTTTTCGCGCCGCGTGCCGACAGAGACCCGGTAGGCGGTGCCCGTCAGCTTCTGACAATCGGTGCAATGGCAGATGGTGACGCGGGCCGGATCGATTTCCGCGCTGTACCGGATGGCGCCACAGTGACAGGAGCCGGTGATCTTCATGACTCGGCTCGGGGCAATCCGGGTGCCGGGGGCCTGCGATGACAAGGCCGGGAGCCGCTGCCTGAACAGCGCCGAGACCGGCGCACACCACATGAGAAGATCGCGGCACAACGAGGAGGGGGATTTTCATGACAGGAATGTGGTTTCGCTCGGCCATGGAGTGCTGCGACGGCGATCGCAGGTGCCGATGAAATTCTTGGCGGTACCTCCCTTCGGTCGAACCTTTTCGGCTGCCCTGCTGCTCCTGCCGGGCATGGCTCTGGCGATGGGGGGCGAGGGCATCGCGGCCGACCTCCTTCGATCCGTCGCGATCGTCCTGGTTTGGCTGATCGCCTGCATTGCCTCATTTTTCGGGAAGCGACGCCGCTTTGGCGGCGTTTGGTTCGCTGCCTGGGCCGTTCGCCTCAGCGTGCCACTGCTCATTCTTTGGGGAATCCATGTCGATCCGCTGATCGAGAAAGCCAAGGACAAGGAACGCGAGCTGGCGACAAGCGCTGCCATTGATTCGTTTCAAGCCGCGTGCAAAGCCCATGCACCCCAACCTCAGATCGTCCAGGTAGCCAACACGGGCTCGCCGAAGATGATCTTCATTGATGAGGTCGACCTGTTCGGCCCCGAGATCACCTATCGGTTTGTCGGCTGCCTGCTGAGGAGTTCTCCTGCTTGCCAGGGTCTGAAGGTGGAGGCCGTGGAGTGGGCATTGCATCACTCCAGCGGATTTCGCCCCTGCGAGGCAGGACCTGACCCCCAGCGCCCGGGCCAATGCCTTCCCGAATTCCATCGCACCACGCTCGACGCCGGGCGGGCCCAGGTCGCATCGATCGACAAGCCGATGTCCGAGTACCGCATTCGGGTGCGACAAGAGGCACCCGCCGTCAAGGAGGACCAGGTGCGCAGATTCCAAGTCACCTTGGAATCGATGGACACGAAGCAGGTTCTGGCTCGCAGTGAACTGCTGATGAGCTGGGTTTCACCTCCGTGCCAGGACGTCGTCGCCGAGGTATCGAGCATGCTGACTCACAGCTTTTCAGGCCGGTGAACGGCTGACGCGCCTGTACTACCTCAACATCAACAGCCGCTGCTTGAACAGCTGTGGGAATCGCGCGCGCCATTTCGCATTGGCCGGAGATGGGTGGGGCATCGGGTGCAGGCGCACGGTGTGCGCCAGCCCGGGCAACGGCACGTCGATGCTCCGCTCGTACTTGATGTCGCCCTGGTCCCAGAAGGCGTTGAGCTTCTGCAGGGTCTCGCCGGGCTGGCCGATCCCGAACCAGAAGAACGCCTCGGTCCCGAACGTCACGACATCGCGGCCGCCCCACTGGTCGTGCATGAACTGCAGCAGCAAGGGCTGGCACGCGACCCGCACCGCCTGGCTCCAGGGCTTGTTGCCCTTGGGCTTGAACGGCACGGTGCTCATCCAGAAGAAGCGCTCGCCGATCTCCAGCCTGCTTTGCTCGCTGGGCTGGAGTGACGGTGCGTAGAACTCCAGCAAGCCATTGCGCAGACGCTGCCCGGACTCGCCGATGAAGGGGAGGCCGCACTTCGCTTCCTTTTCGCCGGGATCCCTGCCGACGAAGCAGATGGCGGCGCCGCGCGGGCCGCGGGGAAGCACCGGGCGAAGTTCCGGCCCGTGCGCGTCGGTGTCCAGCTGTGCGTGGCCGCGCACGATGCTTTGCAACTCGCGGACGATCCCTTCAGTCATTCCGCGCCTTTCCGTCAAGCCTTCTGCTTCTGGGCCGTGAGCTGCTGAAGATGCGCGACGACCGTGCCGACCGTCGTGAGGCCGGAACAGTCGCTGCCGCTCATCTCCACGCCGAACTCGTCTTCGATGGCCATGATGAGCTCGACCAGGTCCAGCGAATCGGCCCTCAAGTCGGCGAAGAATCGGGATTGCAGCTGGATCTGCTGGAGCGGGATGCCCATGTGCTCGGACACGATGCGGCAGACGCTGTCTTCGATGGAGCCGGTGGGCTTGGGTGGATTGGGCTCGGCAGGGGGATCGGCGGCCATGCTCGGTGTGGGCACGGCGGTGGTGGCGAATGTGGCGAGGGCGAGGGAGACGATGTGGGGGCGGGTCATGGGGCTGCTGATGGAGACATTGCACTTGGAGAATTGCTGCAGCCGAGCACAGTCTCCGCAGTGATGTCATCCGCCACATTGCGGATGAAGCTGGCAATCATCGAATTGCATTGGGCGTGAGAATTGTCCGGGACTGCGCCCCTCACTCTGGATTACCCCGGGGGGTCTTTCTGGCAACCTCGCCTATGGTCAATGCGTTGACATCAACGCTCATCCATGGAATGGCTGAACAACTGGTACCGGCCTCCTCCTGCTTGGCTTGGAGCTTCAGTTGCACACAACTCGGGAAGGCTTGCGAT
>NZ_JBFUFQ010000039.1:0-36542 GCF_056403355.1 Rhizobacter sp. P2_H3
CGCGACTGCAGCGTGCGCTACCGGCTCGGCGGCCGCGTGCTGGCCGTCGCGACGATCGGGCGCGACCTGGCGAGCCTGCGCGCCGAGCGCGAGCTGGAAGGCGCCGTGGCGGCGTAGCGCAGGCTCATTCGTGGTCGGCCGTCGTGCCGCCGGCGGCATGGCGCAGCCCGTCGAGCGCCGGCTGCACGACGGCGGCATCCGACTCTTCGGCGAACACCGCATAGGCCGGGTACAGGAACTCGGGCGCGCCCTTCACGCGGCGCAGCCGGCCGCTGTCGAGGTGCTTGCGCACGACCGCGAGACGGAAGTAGCCCGAGCCGCCGTTGGCCAGCACGAACTCGCGCCCGAGCGGGCCGAGGCCGGCGGTCACCGCGGCATGGCCCAGGTGCGGGAAGGCGAGGCTGTGCTGCTGCGCGAACTCCGGGCCCCAGTCGACGTAGACGTAGTCGGCCGGGTCGAGCTTGCGGGCGCGCTTGTGGGTGGGCGGGTGCGTCGTGACGAGCACCAGCTTCTCCTCGATCAGCAGCTCGATGCGCAGGCCCGGGCGGCGCTGCGGCGCGTAGACGACCGCGATGTCGAGCATGCCGGAGGCGACGCGGTCCATCAGCTCGGGCGCGACGCCCACCTCGGTGCGCAACGCGAGTTGCGGCGCGACGTTGCGCATCCACAGCAGCCAGTCGAGCAGCAGCGGATCCCACAGGCTCATCTCGCAGCCGATGGTCAGCACGGATTCATGGCCGGGCGGCACGGCCACCTGGTGGCGCGCCCGCTCCCACACCTGCACCATCATCGAGGCGTGGCGCACGAAGCGCTCGCCGGCCGGCGTGAGCGAAGCGCCGGCCTTGCTGCGCACGAACAGCGTGGCGCCGACCGCCTCCTCCAGCGCCTTCACGCGGGCGCTGACCGCCGTCTGCGTGACGTGCAGCCGCTCGGCGGCGCGAACGAAGCTGCCGGTCTCGACGATGTCGAGGAAGGTGCGCGCGAGGGTCACGTCCACAGCGTCTCCAGAGACGGATTTGAATGCAACATTGTTGCTCTTATCGGTCAATAAAGATCGCTTTACCTGCCCTCAAGCAAGGACGACCATGTGCATCACGCCAACGGAAGGAGTCCGGAATGAACACACGCTCTTCGAACACGACACCGCAGCGCACCGCTTCCGAACGCCCGCAGGCGGGGCCGGCACAGCGGGCCGCCGTGCCGCAGAAGAATGCCGACGCGCAGCGCACGAACGCCTCTGCCCAGAGCCGCAGCGAAGCACGCCATGCCACCCGCGTGGCGGCCGAGAGCGAGGTCCTGATCGTCGGGGTCTGAGCGGGCCCGTCCGCTGTCGCTCTGGTCAGCTTGCGCCGGTCTCCGGCAGCTTCGCGATCACCTTGATCTCGAATTGGAAGCCGTAGAGCCAGGTCACGCCGATGCCGGTGAGCGTCGGGTGCGGTGCGTTGCCCCAGTACTCCGGCACGATCTTCCAGATCGTGTCGAACGTCGATTCCGGATCGACGATGAAGACGGTCACGTCGACCACGTCGTCGAACGTGCAGCCGGCTGCCGCCAGGATGGCATTCAGGTTGTCGAACGCGAGCCGCACCTGGGCCTGCAGGTCCGGCTCGGGAGAACCGTCCGGCCTGCTGCCGACCTGCCCCGACACGAACAGGAAGCCGTTGGACCGAATCGCCGGCGAATACCGGTTCGTCTCATAGAGCGACTGGCGCCCGGCCGGAAAAACCACATCACGCTTGCCCATCGATGGCTCCTTGGAATTGATCACGATGGCGTGACTCTAGGGATCCCCGCCGCCCGGATCTACGGGCCTCGAAGACAATCATCGTTTGGAAAATCCAAACAATCGTCGACGGGCTGGGGGCAGCGATGGACCGTTTTGATGCGATGCAGGCATTCGCCCGCGTGGTGGAGACCGGCAGCTTCACGAAGGCGGCCGAGACGCTGCAGCTGAGCAAGACCAGCGTGACGCAGCTGGTGCAGCAGCTCGAGGCGCGGCTGCGCGTGAAGCTGCTGAACCGCACCACGCGCAAGGTCAACGCCACGGCCGACGGCGCGGCCTACTACGAGCACGTGCTGCGCCTGCTGGCCGACATGGACGATGCCGAGAGCAGCCTGTCGAGTGCCTCGTCGGCGCCACGGGGCCGGCTGCGGGTGGACGTGCCGACCCCGCTGGCCCGCATGATCCTGGTGCCGGCACTGCCGGCCTTCCACGCGCGCTACCCCGACATCCAGCTCGACATGGGCGTGAGCGACCGCATGGTGGACCTGATCGGCGAGAAGGTGGATTGCGTCGTGCGCGGCGGCGAACTCACCGACCTGTCGCTGATCGCACGCCGCGTGGGCGACCTGCAGGCCCGGGTCTGTGCGGCGCCAAGCTACCTCGAGCGTGCGGGCACACCGGTGCATCCGCGGGATCTCGAGGGCACGCATCACCGCATCGTGGGCTACAAGAGCGCGCGCACCGGCACGATCCTGTCGTACGCGATGCAGCGCGACGGCGAACGCATCGAGGTGCTGGGGCGGTACGTGGTCGCGATGGACGATGGCAATGCCTACTTGGCGGCCGGCCTGGCGGGCCTGGGGGTGCTCTGGCTGCCGGACTACATGTCGCAGGCCCACCGGGCGAGCGGCGAGCTGGTGCCGCTGTTCGAAGACTGGCGCTTCGATGCGATGCCGATCTACGTGGCGTTTCCGCCGAACCGGTATGTCAGCGCGAAGCTGCGCGTGTTCATCGACTGGGTGGCCGAGTTGATGGCGCAGCACGCACCGCCGCAACCGCACTCGACGCCCTCAGGCTCGTGACGGGTTTTCATTCGGACCAAGGCGGCGTGACGACACCAAAAACGGCAGCTGCCACCACGAACATCACGAGCATGGCCACTGCGGCAACGCGTGGCGGCAGGAACCGCCGAAGAAGATGCACGCGAACGTAGAGGCCGACAACCGAGGCTGCCAGCACCAGGAATGGGAAGCCGATGGGCGCCCAGCCGGTTTTCGCCGGTTCATTGAAGGCGCTCAAGGCCACAACGAAAACAGGCGCAGGCACCAGGAGCAAGGCCACATCGGCGAGGAAGAGCGAGTGCGTGCGGAAAGCGGACACCAAAGGCGGAACTGCGAGCAGGAGCAGCACCGACATAACGGTGATCGCAAGCGGTTCGAAGGACATGGCGTTCCCGTTGATGCGCTGCACGTGCTCTTGGCTTCAGGAAGGACAATCCGCCGGCGGCAAGCGAGGATCCGGCATGCCGCAGTGTCGATGATCTCGCATGCTGCCTCCTGAATGACTTCCTATTTCTTCGTCTTGTCGGTGGGTCTCGTCGCAGGCTGCGTGAGCGGCGTGATCGGCACCGGTTCATCGCTGATGCTGTTGCCGGTCCTCGTCTACGCCTACGGTCCGAAGCAGGCGGTGCCCATCATGGCCGTCGCCGCGGTGCTGGCCAACATCGCACGCGTCGCCGCCTGGTGGCGAGAGGTCGACTGGAAGGCCGTGGCGGCGTATGCGTTGCCGGGTGCGCTCACCGCGGCACTCGGCGCACGCACGATGCTGTCGCTGCGACCGGCCGTCATCGACGCGATGCTCGGCGTGTTCTTCCTCGCGATGCTGGTGCTCAGGCACTGGCGTGCCGGCACGAGGCGGCGCCTGCGCTTGCGAGAGGTCTCGGCAGCCGGCGCGGTGATCGGTTTCCTCACGGGCCTCGTGCTGTCGACCGGACCGCTCAGCGTTCCGGTGTTCACCGCCTACGGCCTGACGGGCGGCGCCTTCATCTCCACCGAAGCCGCAAGCTCGCTGGCGCTGTACCTCGGCAAGATCGCGACCTTCCGGCAGCTGGGTGCGTTGCCGGCCGACACGCTGCTGCAGGGCGCCATCGTCGGCAGCTCGCTGATGGCAGGAACCTATGCCGGGAAGGCGTTCGTGATGCGCATCAGCCCCCGCGCGTTCTCGCTGCTCCTGGATGCGCTGATGCTGTGTTCAGGGCTGTCGCTGTTGTGGGCGGCGTGGCGCTGAGGTGCCGTTGGTAGACATTCAAATAGTTCGAGTCGACCTGGCAGCAGGTGATGTCGCAGAAGTTGACTCGGTCGGGCTTCTCCAGCCATCGGCCGACGCCGGTGAAGTAGCGCACATGCGCCGCGGCAGAAGTCGTCTTCACCAGGCGTCCGATGATGAAATCCGGGTCGTCTCCATGCTCGCACTCGAGAATGAGCAACGGATGGGCGCGCGCAAGCTGCTTGATGATTGCGCGCCAGTCCTGCAGATCGAACGTCATGTCGAATGGAACCTGCTCCAGCAGGCCGTCTTGCTCGAGCAATGTGGTTTGGAACTTGTTCGTCGCAGAGCTTCGAATCTCGGTGATGTCCGATGTGCTGAGCACCATCAACCCGTCCAGGCGGAAGTCGCAGACGTACTGCAGCACGACCAACTGATCGGACGAGGCCAGCACGAATCCCTGGATCGTCTGGGCGTCGATCTCGGTCCGCGTGATCGAAACGAGTTCCCGCTGTGCCGTCATTCGCCTCCTCCGCGCTCGTACTTTGATGTGGCACGAATTCTGGCATCGAACGCCACGGCGTCATGTCCACGCAACGCCTCGATTGACCCGCGTCAGCCCACCGCCCGGTGAACACCTGCCCGAGGTCCGAGCTTGCGCGGCGGCAAGGTTCCACCGTTCATGCCGCGCTGCAATGGTTCGCCGGGGGATGTTCCCCCGCCCACAACCACAGGAAAGAGACCATGACTTCCCGCTCGATGTTCGCCCGCGCCACGCTGGCGCTGGCCGCCGCTGCCGCCTTCGCCGCCGTGCCCTGCGCGGCCCAGGCTCAACCCGAAGCCACCGGCCCGTGGCTGGTGCGCCTGCGCGCCGTCAACCTCGACAGCGCCAACAAGGACGACACCGGCCTCGACCTGAGCATCAACAGCAAGGTGATCCCCGAGCTCGACATCTCGTACTTCTTCACGCCCGAGATCGCCGCCGAGCTGGTGCTGACCTACCCGCAGAAACACGACGTGAAGGCCGGCGGCACGGTCATCGGCTCGCTGAAGCACCTGCCGCCGACGCTGCTGGCCCAGTATCACGTCACCGGCATGAAGGGCTTCACGCCCTACCTCGGCGCCGGCGTCAACTTCACGCAGTTCTCCGCCGTCGAGCTGCCGGCGGGCGTCGACATCGACCGCCACAGCGTCGGCCTCGCGCTGCAGGCCGGCGTGGACATCCCGCGGCAAGGCTGGCTGTCGCTCAACATCGACGTGAAGAAGGTGCAGATCCGCACCGACGTGAGCGCCGCCGGCAACAAGCTCGGCACCTTCAAGGTCGACCCGCTGCTGGTCGGCGTCGGCCTCGGCTGGCGCTTCTAGCAGCGGACGCAGGGCCCGGTCAGGCCGGGACCTTGTAGTCGCGCTCGGTCATCAGGTCGATGCCGCAGCTCAGGCCCTCGGCCCACGCGATGAACTCCTTCACCGCCGGGCCGGCCAGCGGCGCGCCATGCTGCGGCACCATCATGTCGATGCGCAGCGGGCGCACCATCTGCGCCCACAGCCGCAGCACCTTGTTCGACACCATGTAGCGCCGATGGAAACCCTCCATGCGCGGCAGCACCTCGGCCAGCGACGTGACCGGCTGCTGCGCCTGCGCGCCCGAGCCCATCGACGCGCCGAGGTCGCCCGAGAACAGGATGCGGCTCACCGGGTCGTAGAACTGGAAGTTGCCCTCGGCGTGCAGGAAGTGCGCCGGCAGCGCGACGAGCTCGTGGCGCCCGATCGGGATGCGCTGCCCGGCGTCCGGGATGCCGACAACACGCCCCTTCACCTTGCCCGCCTTGCAGAAATGCGGCACGAAGCGCTCCCATACGCGCGAGATGTACAGCTTGGCGCTGCTGGTCGCCGTCATCCAGCGATCGAGCGACGCGATGATGTCCGGATCGGCGTGCGAGGCGACGATCGCCGACAGTTCATGCGGCGCGAAATGACGCGTCATCGCCATGTACAGCTCGTTGTAGGCGAGCGTGCCGCCCGGGTCGATGATCGCGCCGGTGCCGCGGTCGACGATCAGGAACTGGTTGGATTGCACCGCGTCGCCGTCCTCGTCGCAGAGGTCGGTGAACATCAGGCACTGGTGCCCGTCGGCATTGAAGAGTTCTGTCGGCATCGTGTCGTCCAAGTGAAGTCGGGCGACTCTAGAAGCGACGTGATCGCCGCGGCTTGCGCCGGCTCAACAATGCTGCCGTCATGGATGAGGCCGGGGCGCTTTACGCGCGCTTGTGCCGGGTTCAGGATGGCGGCGACTCCCACTCGAGAACTTGAAAGACCCGATGAGCACCGATCACGTGACCGCGGCCGACCCGAAGGCGGCCGCCCTCCTCCCCCAGGACATCAGCACCGAAGTGCTGCTCGAGAAATACGCGAAGGGCGACGAGCGCACGCCCGACGACGTGCGGCGCCGCGTGGCCCGCGCGCTCGCGCAGGTGGAGCCCGCCGAATCGCGAGCCCAGTGGGAAGCGCGCTTCCTCGAGGCACTGCAGGCCGGCTTCATCCCGGCCGGCCGCATCAACTCGGCGGCCGGCACCGAGCTCACCGCCACGCTGATCAACTGCTTCGTGCAACCGGTGGGCGACGCGATCGCGCAGGAAGAAGACGGCCACCCCGGCATCTACACCGCGCTCACCGAGGCCGCCGAGACGATGCGCCGCGGCGGCGGCGTCGGCTACGACTTCTCGCGCATCCGCCCGCGTGGCGCCTGGGTCGCGAGCACGCAGGCCAACGCGTCGGGGCCGGTGTCGTACATGCGGGTGTTCGACCGCTCCTGCGAGACGGTGGAGTCGGCCGGCGCGCGGCGCGGCGCGCAGATGGGCGTGCTGCGCTGCGACCACCCGGACATCGAGGAGTTCATCCACGCGAAGGACAAGGGCGACCTCAGCAACTTCAACATCTCGGTCGGCCTCACCGATGCCTTCATGGAAGCGGTGCAGCGCGACGCCGCGGTCGACCTGGTGCACCGCGCCGCGGCCGGCCCGCACCAGGTGGCGGCCGGCGCGCACCAGCGCGACGACGGGCTGTGGGTCTACCGCAGCCTGCCGGCGCGTGCGCTGTGGGAGCAGATCATGCGCTCCACCTACGACCACGCCGAGCCGGGCGTGCTGTTCCTCGACCGCATCAACCTCGACAACAACCTGTCGTACTGCGAGACCATCACCGCCACCAACCCGTGCGGCGAGCAGCCGCTGCCGGCCTACGGCTGCTGCTGCCTCGGCTCGATCGACCTGACGCGCTTCGTGCGCACCCCGTTCGACGCGGGCGCGCGCTTCGACGACGCCGGCTTCACGCGGCTCGTGACGCTGGCGGTGCGCATGCTCGACAACGTGCTCGACATCAGCTTCTGGCCGCTCGATGCGCAAGCCCGCGAAGCGCGCAGCAAGCGCCGCATCGGCCTCGGCTTCACCGGCCTGGGCGATGCGCTGGTGATGCTGAACCTGCGCTACGACAGCGCCGCCGCGCGCGACGAGGCGCGCCGCATCGCCACGCTGCTGCGCGACAGCGCGTATGCCGCATCGTGCGATCTGGCGGCCGAGCGCGGCGCGTTCCCGCTCTTCAACGCCGACCTCTACCTGAGCCGCGGCACCTTCGCGTCGCGCCTGCCCGGGCCGCTGAAGGAGCGCATCCGCAAGCAGGGGCTGCGCAACTCGCACCTGCTGTCGATCGCGCCGACCGGCACCATCAGCCTGGCCTTCGCCGACAACGCGAGCAACGGCATCGAGCCGGCGTTCTCGTGGAGCTACCAGCGCCGCAAGCGCATGGCCGACGGCAGCATGAAGCAGTACCCGGTGGAAGACCACGCCTGGCGCCTGTACCGCCACCTGCGCGGCCCGCAGGCACCGCTCACCGACGCCTTCGTCACCGCGCTCGAGATGAGCGCGCAGGCCCACGAGGAGATGGTGGCCGCGGTCTCGCCGTTCGTCGACACCGCGATCTCGAAGACGGTGAACGTGCCGGCCGACTACCCGTATGCGGATTTCCAGGACCTGTACCTGCGCGCCTGGACCTCGGGGCTGAAGGGCCTGGCGACCTACCGGCCGAACGCGGTGCTGGGCTCGGTGCTGAGCGTGGAGCCTGCCGCCTTGCCGCTGCAGCTGGCGCCGGCGGGGCATGCCAACCAGCGGCTGGCCATCGAGCGGCCGCCGCAGCCGGTGCTGGCCTCGCTGCGCTGGCCGGGCCGGCCCGAGCTGATGGCCGGCAACGCCGCGTGGACCTACATGATCCGGCACCCGCATGGCGAGTTCGCGCTCTTCATCGGCGAGCTGCCGCAAGACGGGCGCTGCGCGCCCTTCGAGGTGTGGGTGAACGGCGCCGAGCAGCCGCGCGGGCTGGGTGCGCTCGCGAAGACGCTGTCGATGGACCTGCGCGCAAAGGACCCCGCCTGGGTGCGGCTGAAGCTCGACGCGCTGGCCACCGTGCAGGAGGAGCGCGCCTTCGACATGCCCTTCCCGCCCGACGGCGCGCCGCGGCGCTTCCCGGGCGTGGTGGCGGCCACCGCCGCGGTGATCCGCTGGCGCTGCGAGCAACTGGGCCTGTGGGCCGCGCCGGCCGAAGGCGCGGCCTCCACGCCGGTGATCGACGCGATGTTCAGCCGCCAGGAGCCGCTGACCGGCCCGAACGGCACGCTCGCCTGGTCGGTCGACATCCACAACCCGGCCAGCGACGAGGCGTTCACGCTCTCGCTGAAAGAGGTGCAGCTGCCCGAAGGGCTGGGCGGCCAGGGCGGCGCAGTCACGCTGCCCTGCGCGATGGGGCTGTCGGGCAACTACCCGCGGGCGATGGACGGGCTCGCGCGCATCCTGTCGCTGGACATGCGGGTGCTCGACCCGGCCTGGATCGGCATGAAGCTGCGCAAGCTGCTGAGCTATGCCGAGCCGCTCGGCCACTTCATGGCCTTCGTGCCGGGGCTCGCGCCCGGCCAGCAGCGCCAGCAGACCTGGCCGTCGACGGTGGCCTACCTGGCGCGGCTCGTGATCCACCGCTACACGATGCTGGGCGTGCTGGACGAGGAAGGCTATCCGCTGCGCGACATGGGAATCCTGCAGCCGCCGGACCCGGGCGAGGCCGCGGCCGCGCCGCTGGCCGGCACGGCCTGCCCGGAATGCGGCAACCATGCCGTCATCCACAAGGACGGCTGCGAGTTCTGCACGGCCTGCGGGCACATCGGGAGCTGCGGATGATGCCGTCGCCCCATTCATGTCATCGATGACACACATGGTCATGCGGCCTCCTCAATGTGGGGGCTTGTAGGACAGCAGGCCTCCCACCAGAATCCGGCCCGACCGGGTGCGGCCGAGATCGCGCGCTGGATCACAACGATCACAACGTCATGTCACGAGGGAGACCCATGATTTCTGCTTCCACGCGCGCCCTGTGGGCGTCTGCCCTGGCCGTTTCGCTGTCCACGCTCGTTGCCTGCGGCGGTGGGGGCGGCGGCGACACGCCGGCTCCGCCTCCGGTCTCGGGCACCCCGCCTGCACCGGCGCCCGCCGCCGCGAGCTACTGGGCCCGCACCTTCACGTACACCTCGGCCGGCAACTACGTGCTGCGCTACTACTACTCCGACAACGTCGTCGACTCGACCGGCCGCGGCACCTACTACGACGTGCGCGAGGCCCAGTCGGGCGGCAAGCCGGCGGTGGTGGTGTACGACACCGTCCAGTTCGTCACCGCCGAGGGCTGGCACACGCCGCTCGACGGCGCAACGCCGAACCACAGCGGCCCGAACGGCGCCTACGACTACAACCACGGCTACATCGGCCAATCGACCTGGGTCGACACCGACGTGGCCGGCCAGACGATCGCGAGCGTCGTCGCCAAGGCGCAGGACCTGAGCACCAACACCTTGTCCACCATCGTCGGCGTCACCGCGGCGAACCTGACCGGCGTGATGCCGGCCGGCGCGAAGATCCGCGCGATCTCGAACACCGAGAGCAGCACCCCGGTCGGCTACCGGCTGACGGATGGCTTCGTCGGCAACAGCGTGACCACGCTGGCCCAGATGATCACCAGCTACCCGGCCGTGTCGAACAGCGCAACGGTCTCGACGGCGAACACGGTATCGATGGGCAGCATCCACGGCAGCAACGGCTGCGGAACCCAGGTCTGCGTCCAGGAACGGGTGCGGGGCAGCTTCAGCGCCGGCGGCGCCGTGACCCTGCACCTGTGCGACGTCGACACGGTGTCGGGTGCGGTCTCCAATTGCAGCAGCCTCCCCGCGGCCACCTACACGGTGGGCAACGCAGCGGATGGCGCGACGCCGGTCATGACCTTCACCGGCCTGCCGGCGGCCATCTCCGCCCAGACCTTCACGCGCGTCTTCGTGCAGCGCGGCGGCCACGTCTACCAGGGCTTCCAGGACAAGCCGACCACGCAGACGAAGCAGACCCGCCTCAACAAGGTCGCGTTCGAGGCGCTCGCCGCGAGCCTCGGCGTCACGCCGCCTGCCATTCCCGACCACCCGGCGGCGGCGGCCGGCACCTGGAGCGTCACCTACGCCGGCGGCGACACCGGCAGCTGCACCGCGCTGTCGGTCAACGCCCCGGGGCACGTGATCGGCACCTGCACCTCGTCCGGCGTGGGCGGCAGCTTCATCGTCAGCGGCACGGTCAGCGCCGCCGGCGGCCTCTCGGTGGGCAGCACCAGCAGCGACGCCAGCTTCAGCGGCACGCTCGGCGCCAGCACCGGCTCGGGCACCTGGACACGACCGAGCGCGTCGGCGACCGGCACCTGGAACGCCACGAAGCAGTGAGCCGAGCGGCTGCGCACGGCATGCGTGTCTGACACGGGCGCGGGAAAACCCCGCGTCACGTCTCGACACGATGCCGGGCAAAGCCCCGAAATAGCCGTGAAACTTCCTCCGCCTCTGCGGCTCCAAACGCGGTCACAGCTCTATACTGGGTCCGCGTGAAGTCTTCTTATCAGGCAGGAAGTGGGTCAATGATGGGTGCCAAACTCAAGGTCGCAGGCTGGATCACGCTGGGGGCCGTCGCTGGCGCGCTCACTACCATGCAGTTGCAGGCGACCGCCCGCAACACCGCCGCGCAACTCCCGCTGGAAGAACTCCAGCAACTCGCCGCCGTCTTCGGGATGGTCAAGAGCGATTACGTCGAGCCGGTCGACGAAAAGAAGCTGATCACCGACGCCATCGGCGGCATGGTGGCCGGCCTCGACCCGCACTCCCAGTATTTCGACAAGAAGACCTTCAAGGAATTCCGTGAAGGCACGACCGGCCGCTTCGTCGGCGTCGGCATCGAGATCGGCATGGAAGACGGTCTCGTCAAGATCGTCTCGCCGATCGAGGGATCCCCGGCCTTCCGCGCCGGCCTGAAGAGCGGCGACCTGATCACCAAGATCGACGACACCGTGGTCAAGGGCCTGACGATGGACCAGGCCGTCAAGCGCATGCGTGGCGAGCCGAGCACCAAGGTGCTGCTGACCATCTTCCGCAAGACCGAGAACCGCAGCTTCCCCGTCACGATCACCCGCGAAGAAATCCGCGTGCAGAGCGTGCGCTCGAAGATCGTCGAACCCGGCTACGCGTGGCTGCGCGTCAGCCAGTTCCAGGACCGCACGGTCGACGATTTCGCCCGCAAGCTCGAAGAGATCTACAAGCAGGAACCCAACCTGAAGGGCCTGGTGCTCGACCTGCGCAACGACCCGGGCGGCCTGCTCGAAGCCTCGGTCGCGGTGTCGGCGGCCTTCCTGCCGGCCGATGCGGTGGTCGTGACCACCAACGGCCAGATCGCCGAATCGAAGCAGTCGTTCAAGGCCTCGCCGAGCGATTACCTGCGCCGTGGCGGCGGTGACCCGCTGCGCAAGCTGCCCGACGCGCTGAAGAAGGTGCCGCTGGTGGTGCTGGTGAACGAAGGCTCGGCCTCGGCGAGCGAGATCGTCGCCGGTGCGCTGCAAGACCACCAGCGCGCCACCATCATGGGCACGCAGACGTTCGGCAAGGGCTCGGTGCAGACCGTGCGCCAGCTGTCGCCCGAGACCGCGCTGAAGATCACGACGGCGCGCTACTACACGCCGAGCGGCCGCTCGATCCAGGCCAAGGGCATCGTGCCCGACGTGATGATCGACGAGACTGCCGACGGCAACCTGTTCTCGGCGCTGCGCGTGCGCGAGGCCGATCTGGAAAAGCACATCGGCAGCGGCCAGGGCGCCGAGCAGAAGGACGAAGCCCGCGAGAAGGCACGCGAGGAAGCGCGCAAGAAGCTCGAGGACGAAGCCGCGAAGAAGAACCCGCTGAAGCCGCTGCCCGAGTTCGGCAGCGAAGAAGACTTCCCGCTGGCGCAGGCGATCAACCGCCTGAAGGGCAAGCCGGTGGTCGTCTCGAAGTCGGTCGTCGAGCGGCGCGCCGAGGCACCGGCGACGAACTGATCCGGCGCCACGCCACCGAACGCCCGCCCCGCGCGGGCGTTTTTCATTGTTGGGTATCCTGCCGTCGATGAACGACGACCAGCTGCTGCGCTACTCCCGCCACATCCTGCTCGACGAACTCGACATCGCCGGCCAGCAGCGGCTGCTCGATTCGCATGCGCTGGTGATCGGTGCCGGCGGGCTCGGCTCGCCGGTGGCGCTGTACCTCGCGACCTCGGGCGTCGGCACGCTGACGATCGTCGACCACGACACCGTGGACCTGACCAACCTGCAGCGCCAGATCGCGCACGACCTGTCGCGCGTCGGCCAGCCGAAGGCGGCCTCGGCCGCACGCTCCATCGCGGCGATCAACCCCGACGTGCGGGTGCATGCGCTGACCGAGCGCGCCGACGCGCAGCGCCTGGACACGCTGGTGGCCGCGGCCGACGTCGTGCTGGACTGCAGCGACAACTTCGCGACCCGCCATGCCGTCAACGCCGCCTGCGTGGCGCACCGCAAGCCGCTGGTGTCGGGCGCGGCGATCGGCTTCGACGGCCAGATCTCGGTCTACGACACGCGCGACGACACCGCGCCGTGCTACGCCTGCCTGTTCCCGCCCGATGCGGCGTTCGAGGAGGTCGCCTGCTCGACGATGGGCGTGCTCGCACCGCTGGTCGGCATCATCGGCAGCATGCAGGCCGCCGAGGCGCTGAAGCTGCTGGCCGGCATCGGCAGCTCGCTGGCCGGGCGCCTGCAGATGCTGGACGCCCGCCGGATGGAATGGAACGAGGTCAGGCTCAGCCGCCAGCCCCACTGCCCGGTGTGCGGGCAGCGCGGCCACGCCTGATCAGTCGGGTTTGATGTTGGCGGACTGAATCACCTTCGCCCAACGGGCGACCTCGTCGTGCAGGAAGCTCGCGAAGGCTTCCGGCCCGCGCGCATCGATGCGGAAACCCTGCGTGCGCGCCCGCTCCTCGAGCTCGGGCGTCTGCATGATGCGCACGACCTCGGCGGCGAGCTTCTTCACCGCGGCATCGGGCATCGAGGCCGGCGCCATCAGGCCGGTCCAGTTCTCGGTCAGCAGCTCCGGCAGGCCGGCCTCGGCGGTCGTCGGCACCTCGGGCACCAGCGGGTGGCGGGCAGCACTGGCGATGGCGATCGCGCGCAGCTTGCCGGCCTTCACGTGCGCGATGCTCTCGGGGAAGTTCGAGAACACCACGTCGAGCTGGCCGCCGATCAGGTCGGTCATCGCCGGCGAGCCGCCCTTGTACGGCACGTGCTGGATGTTGGTCTTGGCCAGTTCGTTGAACAGCGCGAGCGTCAGGTGCGGCGGCGTGCCGTTGCCGCTGGAGCCGGCATTCAGGTTGCGCGACTTCGCGGCAGCCGTCAGGTCCTTCAGCGTCTGGATCGGGCTCGCCACCGGCACCACCACCAGGATCGGCGAGCCGGCCAGCAGCGCGACCGGACGCAGGTCCTTCGAGAAGTTGTAGGCCGCCTTCGGGAACAGCGTGACGTTGGCCGCATGCGTCAGCGTGATCGCGAGCAGCGTGTTGCCGTCGCCGGGCGACTTGGCGGCCACATCGGCGCCGATCTGCCCGCCGCTGCCGGGCTTGTTGTCGATCACGACGCTGACCTTCCAGCGCTCGCCGAGCTGCTGGCCGACCAGGCGCGCCATCACGTCGGTCAGGCCACCGGGCGGGAACGGCACCACGTAACGGATCGTCGTGCCGGGCTTCGGATAGTCGCCCGCCTGTGAAAAGCCCAGCGCAGGCCACAGGCCCGCGGCACCGATCAGTACTGCTCGTCGCTTCACGCTCGTCTCCTTCAAATGGCCGGCATGCTGCCCGCGACGCGGGCTGGCTGCAAACCTATCGATATGCGCGGAAAGTCGTAGCTTCAGGACAGCTGTTGCGCTAGCGCCTCCGACACGTTCAGTCCATCACGTTCCGCGGCGCGCCGCAGCTGCTCGCGTCGCGCGCCCGGCAGCCGCACGCCGTCGTCGCGCAGCATCTCGTGCACCAGCACCTCCAGCCGGTCGAGGAACATCTCGCGCCCGGCCAGTGCGCCCGGGTCGATCACGATGAAGGTCTGGCCCAGGTGCGGCCGGTTGCCCTCGTCGACGAAGAAGCTCGATGCCTCGAAGCCGAAGTTCGCGCCGATCAGCGCCGTGACGAGCAGCTCGACCACCAGCGCCAGCATCGCACCCTTCGGGCTGCTGGCGGCGCCGATCGCGAGCATCGAGCCCTCCATGCCGGCCTTCGGGTCGGTGGTGGGCTCGCCGTTCGCATCCAGCGCCCAGCCGAGCGGGATGCTGCGGCCTTCCTTGGCCGCCACCATCAGCTTGCCGCGCGCGACCTCGCTGAGGCTCAGGTCGATCAGCAGCGGGTCGGCATCGCGCCGCGGGAATGCGGCCGCCACCGGGTTGGTGCCGAAGATCGGATGCCGCCCGCCGGCCGCCGGCATCGCCGACGGCGAGTTCGAGAAGCCGAGCCCGGCCATGCCGGCCGCGGTGACCGCGCGCAGGTGATCGACGACGACACCGCAGTGGTGGCTGTTGACGATGCCGACGATGCAGATGCCGAGCTCGCCGGCGGTGCGGATCGCCTCGGCAATGGCCAGGTCGCAGGCCGGGAACGCGAGGCCCTCCTGCGCATCGACGACCAGCGCCGCGCCCTTGCGCTTGACGACCTGCGGCTGCGCCGCGCCGTTGACGCGGTCGCAGCGCAGGTGGCCGCTGTACTGCGCGACGCGGCTCAGCCCGTGCGAGGCCAGGCCCTGCGCCTCGGCCAGCACCAGCGCGCGGGCGGTCGATTCGGCCATCGCGGCGTTGGCGCCGGCGCGCTGCAGCGCGGCCGCGACGCGCGCACGCGCCTCGTCCATCGTCAGCACCGTCATGCGAGGGCCTCCAGCACCTTCGCCGCGATCAGCGCCGACACGCGCTCGTTGGCCTCGGCGGTGACGCCGGCGATGTGCGGCGTCAGCAGCAGGTTCGGGCAGCCGGCGAGCGGGCTGCCGGCGGGCAGCGGCTCGGCCTCGAAGACATCGAGCGCCGCGCCGGCCAGGTGCCCGGCGTGCAGCGCCTCGGCCAGCGCCGCCTCGTCGACGACGCCGCCACGCGCGGTGTTGATCAGCACCGCGCCGGGCTTCATCGCGGTCAGGCGCCGCGCATCGATCAGGTGGCGCGTGCTGTCGAGCAAGGGAACGTGCAGGCTGACGACATCGGCCTGCGCCAGCAACGCGTCGAGCGCGAGCGACGGCAGGTCGGCGCCGGCCGGCATCGCGGCGTCGTGCGCGATGACCTGCATGCCCAGCAGGCGCGCCAGCCGCCCGGTCAGCTGCCCGATCGAGCCGTAGCCGACCAGCCCCAGCGTCTTGCCGCCGATCTCGCGCCCATTCGTCAATGCGGCTCGCGGCCACTTGCCCGCGGCGACCTCGGCCGACGAGCCGTAGGCGCCGCGCAGCAGCAGCATCGCGGTCGCGACGACGTACTCGGCCACGCTCTGCGCATTGGCGCCGGTGGCCGGGATCACGCGGATGCCGCGCGCCTCGCAGCCGGCCAGGTCGAGGTTGTCGAGGCCGACGCCCAGGCGCCCGACCACCCTGCAGCGCGTGAGCGCCGCCAGCAGCTCGCCTCTGACCTGCGTGCGGTTGCGCACGATCAGCGCGTCGACGCTGGACGCCAGCGCGATCATCCGCGCCGGGTGGTCGACCAGCGTCGCGTCGTGCACGACCTCGTGCTTCGCGGCCAACTGCGCCACCGCCGGCGCATCCATGAATTCGGTGATGAGAATCTTCATCGCCGGATCATGCACTCTCGAAAAGCCGGGTCAGCACGAACTCGCGGTGGCCCAATGCCTCGGCCGCGGTCAGCCGGCCATTGGCGGTGCGCAGCATCGATTCGAGCAGCTGGTCGCCCGCCTGGTCGAGCGTGATCTCGCGCTGCAGCAGCCCCGAGGTGTCGACGTCGATGTGCTCGCCCATCAGCCGCACGGTGCGCGGGTTCGCGCAGATCTTGATCACCGGCACGATCGGGTTGCCGATCACGTTGCCCTGGCCGGTCGGGAAGAAGTGCACCGCGAAGCCCGACGCCGCGCACAGCGTCACCATCTCGGCCGCGGCCGACGACGAATCCATGAACCACAGGCCCGGGTGGGTCGGGATCTCGGCCTTGTCGATCACGCCGTCGACGGTGCAGGTTTTCCCGATCTTCTGGATGTTGCCGAGCGCCTTCTCCTCGATCGTCGTCAGCCCGCCGGCGATGTTGCCCTTGGTCGGCTGGCTGTCGGAGAGGTCGCTGGTCTTGTGGCGGTYGATCATGTCCTGGTAGCGGTTGAACATGAACATGAAGCGCTCGCGCACCGTGTCATTCGCGCAGCGCGCCGCGACGATCTGCTCGCCGCCGGTGATCTCGGAGGTCTCGCCGAAGCACAGCGTGCTGCCCAGCGGGTGCAGTTTGTCGAACGCGTTGCCCACCGTCGGGTTCGCACCGCAGCCCGAGGTGGTGTCGGATTCGCCGCACTTGGTGGAGACCCACAGCTCGCTGATGGCGCAGGCCTCGCGCTGTTTCTCGCTCGCCCACTGCACGTACTCGCGGGCGGCGCGCGAGGCGCGCAGGATGGTGTCGTGGTCGCCGTGGCCCTCGATGCCGAAGCCGATGACCGGCTTGCCGGTGGCGGCGATGCCGTCGACGACCTTCTTGGTCCAGCCGTCCTCGATGCCGATCACGACGACCGCCGCGACGTTCGGGTTGCAGCCGGCACCGATCAGCGTGCGGAAGTGCAGGTCGAGGTCGGCGCCGAACTGCAGCCGGCCGTACGGGTGCGGGATCGCCATCGTGCCCTTGATGTTGTGGGCGACGGCCTCGGCCGCGGCGTTGGACAGGTCGTCCAGCGGCAGGATGATCACGTGGTTGCGCACGCCGACGCGGCCGTTCTCGCGGCGGTAGCCGAGGAAAGTGGTGTTCTTCGAAATGACTGCCATGGTGGATCCCGTTACCAACGCTTGGTCTTGATGTTCTGGACGTGGGCGTGCTCGCCCGCCTTGATCGGCGCGACCACCTTGCCCATGTCGATGCCGTACTTCAGCACCGTGTCGCCGACGGCCATGTCGCGCAGCGCGACCTTGTGGCCGATCGGGATGTCCTGCCGCGCGACCAGCTCGGTCATGCGGTCCTCGTCCATGATCCAACCGGCCAGCGGCATGCCGGCCTTGACGCCCTCGACCACCACCACCGCGACGCTGTCGTGGGCGTCGTGCAACACGAAATGAATCATCCGGAAACTCCTGCCGCGCAACAGCGGCTGCCTGCAACGATGGCGGCGAATATCGGCCGGCGTTTCCCGGCTGTCAAACCAGTCATCCATATGACTTGGTTGACCTGGACCTTTGGCCCGTAGAATCGCGGCATGCCGACCGCGCCCGTGCCAGCCCGTCCGCACTTCGAGGCCATCGCCCCGGAGTCGGCCGGCATGCCGCTGTACCGCGTCGTGAAGCGCGCGCTGCTGCAGTCGATCGAGGCCGGCACCTGGGCGCCGGGGCAGACGCTGCCGAGCGAGACCGAGCTGGCGCTCGCGTTCGGCGTGTCGATCGGCACGCTGCGCAAGGCGGTCGACGAGCTGTCGGCCGAGCACATCCTGGTGCGGCGCCAGGGCCGGGGCACCTTCGTCGCGACGCACTCGGCCGACCGCTTCCTGTTCCAGTTCTTCCACGTCGAGCGCGCCGACGGGCTGCGCGAGGCGCCCTCCGTCGAGCTGGTGTCGTTCGACCGCACGAAGCTCGACGAACCGGTGGCCGAGGCACTGGGGCTGCGCGCCGGCGACGCGGCTTTCCAGTTCGAGAACCGGCTCGCGCTGCAGGGCCGCGCGGTCATCCTCGACCGGCTGACGCTGCCGGCCGGCCTCTTCAAGGGCCTGACCGAGAAACGGCTGCGCGAGCGGCCGAGCACGCTGTACCAGCTGTACCAGAACGAGTTCGGCATCACCGTCGTGCATGCGCGCGAACGCGCCCGCGCCGCGGCGGCCGACCGCCATGTGGGGCGGCTGCTCGGCATCGCGGCCGGGCTGCCGGTGATGCAGGTGCACCGCGTCGCGCTGACCTTCGGCGACAAGCCGGTGGAGCACCGCGAATCGACCATCAACACCGCCCAGCACGACTACGTGAGCCTGTTGTCCCGGAAGGATGCTGCCCGATGACCGCGATGACCGAACCTCTCGACCTGCTCGCCGCCTACCGGGTGGCCGAACGCGCGGCGCGCGCGGCCGGCGCCCACCTGCAGGCCTCGCGCTCGCGGCTGAACGCGGTGGCGCTGATGCGCAAGCAGCCGGGCGACCTGGCCAGCGAGATCGACCACGAGGCCGAGCAGCTGATCCACGACGTCGTGCGCCGCGCCTACCCGGGCCATGCCTTCCTCGGCGAGGAGACCGGGCGGCAAGGTGCGAGTACGCCAGGCGAGCCAGGCGATGGCGACCCGCCGCTGTGGGTCGTCGACCCGCTGGACGGCACCGCCAACTACCTGCGCGGCTACCCGCAGTACGCGGTGTCGGTTGCGCTGGTGGTGGGCGGCGAGCCGGTGCTGGGGACGATCTTCGACCCCTGCCGCAACGAGTTCTTCGCGGCGATCCGCGGGCGCGGCGCGCGGCTGAACGGCGCGGCGCTGCAGTGCGCCGACCGGGCCCGGCCGATCGACGCTCTGGCTTCGACGGTGTTCCCGAAGCCCACGTCGCCGCGCATGGCGAGCTACCTGGGCGAGTTCGGCCGCGTGCTGCGCAGCTTCGGCGGCGTGCGGCGCTCCGGCTCGATGGCGCTGGAACTGGCCTACCTGGCGGCGGGCAGGATCGACGCGTTCTGGGAGCACGACATGGGCGCCTGGGATGCCGCCGCCGGCATCGTGCTGCTGCGCGAGGCGGGGGCCGGGATCGAGGCGCGCGACGGGCGGCCGCTGCTCGAGAGCCGCTCGCTCGCCGCCAGCACCCCGGCGATGCGCGAGGCCTTCGCGGCCGTGCTCTCGCAGGCCGGATGATTCACGCCCGAAATTCACACCCCGAGCGGCGTTAAGCTGCGCCCCATGGACAAGCGAACCGACCTCACCGCCCGCAATTTTCCGTCAGCCCGCCAGGAGGCCGACAAGCCCCAGGCCCCGGCCGGCCGCTACGACGGCCCCGAGAGCGCCTACCGGCTGGCGTTCACCGACACCACCTTCCTGCTGCGCGAGGAACTGCGCCCGGTGCGCATGCAGCTGGAGCTGCTGAAACCCGAGCTGGTGCAGACCGAGCAGGGCATCGAGTCGACGATCGTGATCTTCGGCAGTGCGCGCATCGTGTCGCCGGATGTCGCGCAGCGCCTGCTGGGCGACGCGCAGGCCGCGGGCGATGCCACGGCGCTGCGCATCGCCGAACGGCATGTGGCGATGTCGCGCTTCTACGATGAAGCGCGCAAGTTCGCCGAGATCGTCACGCTGAGGTCGAAGACGCTCGCCACGCCGATCTACGTCGTGACCGGCGGCGGCCCCGGCATCATGGAGGCGGGCAACCGCGGCGCCTACGAGGTCGGCGGCAAGAGCATCGGGCTGAACATCGTGCTGCCGCACGAGCAGGCGCCGAACCCCTACATCACGCCGGAGCTGTGCTTCCAGTTCCACTACTTCGGCATGCGCAAGATGCACTTCCTGATGCGCAGCATCGGGCTGGTGTGCTTCCCCGGCGGCTTCGGCACGCTCGACGAGATGTTCGAGGCGCTGACGCTGATCCAGACCGGCAAGTGCCGGCGCCGGCCGATCCTGCTGTTCGGGCGCGAGTTCTGGACGCAGCTGATCAACTTCGAGCTGCTGGTGCAGACCGGCATGATCAGCGAGGTCGACCTGCAGCTGTTCCGCTTCGTCGAGACGGCGGAAGAGGCGTGGAGCGTGCTGGAGGCCGAGTACGGGATGGCGCTGGCCGAGGTCGATCCTGATGACAAGAACCACTTTGCGACCGACCTCTGAAGAGACCCGAGACATGAGCAAACAGATCAGCATCATCGGCGCGCCGACCGACATCGGCGCCGGCACGCGCGGCTCGAGCATGGGCCCGGAGGCCTTGCGCGTGGCCAACATCGTGCCGGTGCTCGAAGGCCACGGGCTGGAGGTGGCCGACCGCGGCAACCTGGCCGGCCCGTCGAACCCGTGGTTGCCGCCGGTCGACGGCTACCGCCACCTGCACGAGGTGGTGGCCTGGAACCAGGCGGTGCACACCGCGGTGCATGCCGAGCTGGTGCTGGGGCGGCTGCCCATATTGCTGGGCGGCGACCACTGCCTGGGGCTGGGGTCGATCAGCGCGGTGTCGCGGCACTGCCGCGAGACGGGCAAGAAGCTGCRCATCCTGTGGCTCGATGCGCATGCCGATTTCAACACCAACATCCTGACGCCGAGCGGCAACCTGCACGGCATGCCGGTGGCGTGCCTGTGCGGGCACGGCCCGAAGGAGCTGATCGAGATCGGCGGGCACGTGCCGGCGATCAACCCGAAGTGGATCCGCCAGATCGGCATCCGCAGCGTCGACGAGGGCGAGAAGCGCTTCGTGCACGAGATGGACCTGGAAGTCTTCGACATGCGCTACATCGACGAGATGGGGATGCGGCATGCGATGGAGCTGGCGCTGGCGACGCTGGACGCGAACACGCACCTGCACGTGAGCTTCGACGTGGACTTCCTCGACCCCGACGTGGCGCCCGGCGTGGGCACCACGGTGCGCGGCGGGCCGACCTACCGCGAAGCGCAGTTGTGCATGGAGATGATCGCCGACACCGGCCGGCTCGGCTCGCTCGACGTGATGGAGCTGAACCCGGCGCTGGACGTGCGCAACCGGACCGCGGAGGTGGCGGTGGATCTGATCGAGTCGTTGTTCGGGAAGAGTACGTTGATGAGGAAGTAAGAGCGTACCGCCGCCTCGTTCACAGGGAACCGACGGACCGGCGCTGTTACTCAACCTGCAAGATGCTGCAGCGATGTCACCTGCAGCCATAGAAAAGCTTGCAGGAGACACCATGACGACCGAGATTCGCCTGTGGCGAAGGCACTTCATCGAGTTGACGGAATCGCTCTATCGCCTGCGCGGGCAGACGCCGCCACCCGTCGGCGACGCGTTCGAAAGAGGCTGGCAGACAACGCTGCAATGGCACGGTGTCGGGTTCCGGCTGCTGCATGACGATCCTGACGACGCGATCGGCCGGTTTGCCCTGCAGTGCGCCTTCTGCACAGTCCCCCAGGAAGCACCGGCCGATGAGCTGATGCGCGCAGCGCTGGAGATGAACCACGTCCTGGCACGGCAAGCCGCCGGCATGTTCGTGTTCGACACCGACACGCGGGAACTGATCTACAGCCTCCTGTCGCCCTTGCAAGGTGCCACAGCGTCGGGCGTGCTCGGAACGATGGAGGGCCTGATCCCCTTGGTCGCTCACTGGCGGGCCACGATGCCTCGGGTGATGTGCCATTGATGGACGAGACCGGAGCCATCAGCATGCACAACGCCGTGTCCACCCCATCGGACTACCCGATGCCCCTGCTGACAGTCGACATCACCTTGCAAGGGGAGTCGTTGACACTGACTCGCGTCACCGGTGTCCGCGCCTGCGATCAACTGGTCATCGAGTGCCGGATGGGGGCTGTTCCACCGGGGCATGAAGCGCGGCTGTACGAGCGGTTGCTTCATCTGAATTTCCAATTCTGCACGCTGCAAGGCAGCGGCTTCAGCATCCACCCCGACACGGCGGAAGTCACCTGCGCCGAAACGCACGACCTCGACACCGCAAACGCTGAGCGGCTGTACGCCCGCGCGGTACGCCTCGCGGTTGCCGTCCGAAAGTGGCGCCCGTTCCTGTTCGGCGAAGAAGCCCGTTGATTCAGCGGGCGAGTCCCGATTCCGACGGCGCTCGTCCTCTCCGAAATCTGAGTTCCTACGCACCATGCTCTATTGCTTGAAATCCCGGCACGTCTCGCCTGACAACAGCATCAGCAATGCCGGCAACGATGTCGAGAACGAGACGAGTTCGATAGACGGGCAGATGGAATCCGGATCGCGCCCAAAGGGAAAAGCGTTCTCAGTGAATACGAATGTTCAATCGACATTGACCGGTGGCGACACTTCGCGCGAAGGTATCGAGGCAACTATCAAGGCGCTTGACAACGCCATCCAGGCCGAACGGACGACTTGGCGCAAGAGTTTCAAGCACGGCTCGGAATTCAAGAAGCTGATGAAGGACTACCACCGCGGCTATCAGCAACTGCGCGAGGACCGGCAATCCGGCCGGACCAATCAACACGACATTGAAAGGCGTGCAACCGCACTTGGCACCCTACTCGCACAAGCCTACGGATTGGCCACCAAAGACGATTGGACTGACGAAACAAAGCGTCGATGCAAGAACATGGGCGATGCTTATGTCGACCCGTCGGTGTTCGTCAATGACCTCAGCAGCGGGCTCCTGATTGCAAAGACCCTCCTGGGGTTGGTTCTCGACATCGCTGCGGTGGCAGCGCCCACTCATGCGGTTGCATTGAAGACCGCGAAGGCCAGCTTCAACATTGCCTATGCAGTCCTCCAGTCGTTCGTCACCTGCTGCGTAGGGATCGTGGGGAGTGGCACGAATCAAAGCAAGGTCGTACAGGAAACGGCCTTTGTCGCACCCCGGTTCATGCCCGATCAACCCACCACCAGTTACAAGGACTGGAAGGGCAAGGATGCGCCCCCTCCTTCGATGGCTCATGTCAAACGGGATCTCAAGCTCGTCAAGAAAGTCATCGCGGCAAGCCTGGCCAAGGCAAGCCAAACCGGGAACGATGCCGTCGAGACCATGAAGGAGAAGCTGGACAGGCGAAAGGCGCGCACCGAGCGATTGATCGGGCAGATGACGAGGAAGAACAATGACGGGACAGCCTCGCAACTGACGGGCCCCGAAAAACTGAAGCGGCAAAGACTCATCGACCATCGCGACTTGATCGAGGACTTGCTGAAGACTCTGGCCCCAGTCGAAGAACGGTCGAATGAAGAACAGTCGAGCGATAGCGACCCCCCCGCCCCGTCAGAGGTACATGAAGATCTGCGGGCGCACCGGACTCGGTTGATCGACGAACTGGCGGTCGGAGATCGGATGACACGAGCGAACGTTCAGCACCACGTCGGCGATGGGAAGTGGGTGCGCAGCATGCTGAACATGTGCAACGGCCTTGCCTCGGTCATCAAGGCCGGCCATGAAATCGCCTCGAACGCGAGCGGCTACGACGCCGGCAAGATCACCGCAAGCGTCGTTTCGATGGCATTGAGCCTCACCCAAGTGTTGTTCTATCGATCCACGCAGGGATCCGCGTCCGGAAAGGACCATTGCAACAAGATTGCCAGCTTGTTTGCGTTGATCAGCCAGACCGAGCTTGGCAACCTCAGTGCGGAGGGGAGCAACAAGATCGATTGCAAGAAACTGGACAAGCTGGTGGTCGGCCCGTTCATGACGCGAATGAAAACAATGAGCAAGGTCCTGAAGTTCCGCAGCAGTGTTTTCATGTCGGTCATCATCGGCCACATCAAGAGCGCTGATGCGCTCAAATACATTCCCGACAGGCCCGACGGGGGGCGAAGCATTCCCTTGACGTATGAGGGACTCCAGAGTGAGTTCAATGCCATCATCAAGGAAAAGGAAGCCAAGGAAAAGGAAGCCAAGGAAACGGCGAACAGCAGCGGCGAAGCAAAGGCCTCCAGCAGCGATGACTCCAGCGACCAAGGCCCCATCGCGAAGACAACGGGCGCCATCGATGATTTCGTCCGCCACGCGCTGGCCGAGGTCCACGCGGCACAGGCCACGAAAGACACGGTCGATCGGCTGCTGAAACAACTGGGTAAAACTGATCTCGCGGCCAAGTACGCTGAAGAGGGGAACCTGCAGGCACTCCATGAGAAAGATCTATTGCATCCTCACGTCATGAGCGAGCTCATCGGATCTCTCAGTCACGCGCGGTTCCTGTATGACGACAAAGCCTGTGACGAGGAGGAGCACGCCAGGTGGTTCGACGAACGCCTCACTCGATTGGGTGCCGAAACCGAAATCAACCTTCGCACGGGAAATGGCCCGCAGATTGCGAGCAAGGGCGGCGTTGCGTTTGCCAACGGCGCGGGAGGCAATGGCAGCTTCTTCGCGATCAAGGCGGGGATCACCGTTGCGTCGAGCACGACCCAGCTGATTGCCGGCTTCGACAACCCATGCTCCGACTGGATCGATCTCGTCGGCAGCCTGTTCTCCTGTGTCGGTCCCGTCTGTGGCTCGACCTCCGGCTATACCTACAGGAACACGAAGCTGAAGAACGACATGCGCGCTGCCTACAAGGCAGCCGGCGTGGTCGTGCCGCCCAACAGCGGAATCCAGAAGAAAGGGGAACGAGATTTCATGCCGGTGTTCAGCCTGTCATCCATGCGACAGCGAGCCGAGGACTTCGACACCCTCATACCACCCTACATCGACGCGAACGACCTGCCTCCGCCTTTCGATTACGAGTGTGAAACCTCGGTCCTTGGGGAGATGTGGGACCAGGCGGTGAAGCCCGTGCCGTTGTTTTCAACAAAGCTCCTGCGGAAATGGGCAAGCCCTCCGACTCGGAAGCCGGGCGAGCYGGATCCCGATCCCATGGCGACCCTCCGCAAGGCGGGGCTGGTCTCGACCCAGGAAGACTCTTCAAGCGGCAGCGAGTCGACCACTCTCGATGGTCTATCGGAGCGTGATTTCGCACCCAGCAAGGATCCCGACCGCACGGGCAATGAGTCATTCGTCGGCAACCAGGGCACACGGAAACTCAACCGCAAGGCCGATGGCGGCCAGCCTGCGCGCAACGATAGAAGCGAGGATTCATCCCCTCGCAAAAGGAATGCACAGAACGACAAGCGCAAGGTCAACGGTGGCAACAAGACATTGAGTGAATATTCGGAAGGATTGGAAGCCATGAACATCTTCCGCTGATTTCAGCCCCCGATCGCAGGCACTCCCACGACCCGCGTCAGCGCATCCACGGCGGAGCGGTTCACCCCCCGACCCTCCCCACCCACCTCCATCCACCCCGCCTCCACCATGTCCAACTGATGCACCCCCCGGTACACCGCGAAATACAGGCTGACCCCGAGCACGCCGAACTCCGCCGCACTGGCCTGTTCGCTCAGCGGCACGCGCAGCACCGGCACGCCGCCGAACGTGAAGGTCTCGATCGCGGCACCGCCCAGCGGCTGCAGCGTCGAGCTGTCGCGGAAGATCACGCCGCCCTGGCCGTCGAAGCCCATCTCCACCGCACTCGCATCCAGCCCGCGCAGCGCGCGCCATGAACCGCTGCCGTCCGGCTGCACCTGGCGCAGCGCGATGAACTGGTCGAGGCTCGCGAGCGTCATCCCGAACGGCTCGCCCTCCTCGCGCACATGCGCGTACCCGCCGGCGCGCCACTGCACGCGGGCATGGTGCCGGTAGCGCTGCGCGCCGTCGGGCCAGGTGCCGCTCACCGCCACGTCGGCACTGCCGCCCACGTCGTCGCGCGCGATCGCGCGGCCCGCCAGGTCTTCCACGTCGCGCAACTCGGCCGCGATCGCGACACCGCTGCGCAGCTGCAGCACGCGCCCCGCGTCCAGCCGCTGCGCGAGCGTCCCTTGCGGATCGCCCTCCAGCCAGCCCGCCGTCTCATCGAGAAAATCCGATCGCTCGCTGATCGGCGCATAGCCCTGAAACGCGGTGTCGACCGCCGGATCGAAGCTCCAGCGGCGTCGCGACGCCAGCATCTCGCCCGCCACCGGCCCGGCCACCAGGTTCGTCGCGGTCGCCGTGTACACCGTGCCATCGCGGCCCAGGTCGGCCGACAGCTCGAACACCCCCGCCCCCGCCTGCGCGTTGAACCACGCGTCCGACGGCCGGTGCAGCATCGCCATCAGCCCACGCGTCTGCTGGCCGAACCAGGCCATCGCCTGCTCGCGCACCAACATGGCCTCGTCGCGATGCAATCCGTCGGCGGCCGCGATGTAGTCGTCATCGAGCGCCAGGTCGACCAAGCCCGCCCCGCGCCGCACGACGGCCTCGGCCTCCTCGCGCGCCACACCGCCCCACACCAGCTGCTCGACGCGCGTGCGCACCGGCGTGAAGAGGTACTCCGTGCGGCCCGCCTCGTACGGCCGCGCCAGCAGCACATGCTCGTCGCCCACCGGCGCGCCGGTCGATGCATCGATCGTCGACGCCGGCACCTGCGCCACCAGCCGCGCAGTCACCAGCAAGGCCGCCTGCGCCGCGTCCAGCACCAGCGTGTAGCCACCCTGCGCATCGGTCACGGCCACCCGCTCGTCGCCATCGCACTGCAGATCGTCGTTCGCATCGACGCACACCCGCGCGCCCTGCAGCAGGCCGCGCATCACCTTGCCGGTCAAGGTGAGCCCGCTCGGTGCCGGCGGCCCCGGGTCCGGCGTGGCCGGGGCTTCGCCGCCGCCGCCGCAAGCGCTCAACACGCAGGCCGCCGCCACGCTGCACGCGGCCACGACACCACCCCGCGCGAAGCGCCTGATCGTCCTGCTCATCGACGCTCCCTGTTGAACTGGCGCGGATGGTAGGGCGGCGATGTCATCGATTGGCCTTGTATGACGGCAAACGATGTAACGGTCAGTGCGCGATCACCTCGCAGCGTCCATGCATCCTACGAAAGACCCGCGGCTCGACCGCGCCGGGCTGCGCGAACAGCCCGCGCCGCGCGGCCTTCGCCTGCGCTTCGAGTGCGCCGTATCGCCCACCGTCCTGGCCACCCTTGCGCCGCCGGAAATGGTCGCTCCACGCATGCCCGTGCGCCACCATCCAGGCCGCCACGTCGTCACCATCGACAGCCACGCGGGCGATGCTGCGGTGGTAGCGGTCCTGCGCCACCGTCGCGAACTGCACGCGCCGGTGCAGCACACGGCGCGCCAGTGCCTCGGTCGCCTGCGGGCCCCAGGCCTGGCAGTGCTCCGGCGCATCGATGCCTTGCAGGCGCAGCTTCTTCGGCTTCGCCCTGGGCGACGCGCCATCGACCCGCACCCACAGCGTGTCGCCATCGGTCACGTGGGTCACGACGCCGCTGGCCGCCTGTACCGGCCCGGCCGCCAGCAGCGCGGCCAGGCACACCCCACCCAACCACCTCATCCGCCGAAGATCCCGCGCACCAGCCACCAGACGAACGCGCCGAACAACAGCAGCCACACCAGGACCACCAGCAGCGCACCCCACCACCAGCGCGGCAGCTTCTCGCGCGTGCGCTCGGCCTCGACCAGCAGCGCCTGCCACAGCGGATCGGGCGTCATCTTGCGCACCAGCGCAACGCCCAGCGGGATGATCAGCAGGTCGTCCAGCTGCCCGAGCACCGGGATGAAATCCGGGATCAGGTCGATCGGGCTCACCGCATAGGCGATCACCGCCACCGCGACGAGCTTCGCGCCGCGCGGCGCCTGCGGGTGCTTGAACAGCTTCCACAGCGCGATCAGGTAGGTCGCCAGCCGGGCGGTGTTGGCCGCGCGCAGCAGCCGGGATTTGCGCAACATCATCGTGGGTCCTGGGGACGGGGGGCGGCCGCACGCTCCATGTCCTTGAGCATGCGGGCCAGCCGGTCGTTGAGCTTCTCGGTGCTGAGTTTCTCTCGAAAGCGCTCCACCATCAGCGGCAGCGCGAACGGGCTGGGCACCTCGAGCTCGACGAACGCGATGCGCTGCCCCCGCATGCGCTCCAAGCTGGCGGCGAGCCGCCGGATATCAAGCTCCTGGCTCAGCACCTCGGTCTGCGCCTGCCCGAGCAGCCGGTTGCCGGCGTCGTACTTGCGGAACACCTCGTAGAACAGCGTGCTCGACGCCTGCAGCTGGCGCGCGCTCTTCGGCTGCCCCGGGTAGCCGCTGAAGACCAGCCCCGCCACGCGCGCGATCTCGCGAAACCGCCGCCGCGCCAGCTCGCTGGAGTTCAGGCTCGCGAGCACGTCGTCGAGCAGGGTGTCGTCGCCGAAAAGTTCACCATCCAGCAAGGGCCGCGGGTCGATCGGCAGCGCGCTCAGCAACTCCAGCCCATAGTCGTTGATCGAGATGCTGAAGGTGTTGGGCGCGTCGCGCGCGAGCCGCCAGGCCAGCAGGCTCGCGAGGCCGATGTGCACGTTGCGCCCGCCGAACGGGTACATGAACAGGTGCTGCCCCTCGCGCGAGCGGATGCGCTCCACCAGCAGCGTGCCCGGCGTCGGCAGCCGCGAGAGCCGCTGTTGCGCCTGCAGCATCGGCTGCGCGGCCTGCAGCTCCGGCGCGTCGAAATCGCCGGCGTCGACCGCGGCCAGCACCTCCAGCACCGCATCGGCCAGCTCGCTCGACAGCGGCATCTTGCTGCCGTTCCAGTTCGTCACGACGCCCTTGCGGCCCTCGGCGCGCCGCACGTAGGCCGTCATCTCCTGCGTGCGCACGTACTCCAGCGTGCGGCCCGCGAAGACGAAGCAGTCGCCGGCGCGCAGCCGCGCGATGAAGCCCTCCTCCACCGTGCCGATGCGCCCGCCGCTCAGGTACTTCACCTGCATCGCCGAGTCGGCGACGATGGTGCCCACCTGCAGCTTGTGGCGCCGCGCGATGCCGCGGTCGGGCACGCGGTACACGCCGTCGATCGCCTGCACGCGGTGGTATTCCGGGTAGGCCGTGAGGCTCGCGCCGCCCTGCTCGACGAAGGCCAGCGCCCAGTCGAACTCGTCGCGCGCCAGCGCGCGGTAGGCGTGCGCCGTCCGCACCTCGTCGTACAGCGCATCGGCCGTGAAGCCGCCGCCGAGCGCCACCGTCACCAGGTGCTGCACCAGCACGTCGAACGGCTTGTCGGGCGTCGCACGCTTCTCGATGCGGCCCTGCTGCGCGGCGCGCCGCGCGGCCACCGCCTCCACCAGCTCCAGCGTGTTGGTGGGCACGAGCGTGATGCGGCTCGGCCGCCCCGGCGCATGGCCGCTGCGGCCGGCACGCTGCAGCAGCCGCGCGATGCCCTTGGCCGAGCCGACCTGCAGGACGCGCTCCACCGGCAGGAAGTCGACGCCCAGGTCCAGCGACGAGGTCGCGACCACCGCCTTCAGCCGCCCCTCCTTCAGCCCCAGCTCCACCCACTCGCGCACGGCAGGATCCAGCGAGCCGTGGTGCAGCGCGACGCTGCCGGCCCATTCCGGCCGCTGTTCCAGCAGCATCTGGTACCAGGCGTCGGCCTGCGAGCGCATGTTGACGAACACCAGCGTCGTGCCGGATCGCTCGATCTCGTCGACCACCGGCTGCTGCATCTGCTTGCCGAGGTGGCCACCCCACGAGAAGCGGCCGGGCTCGTGCGGCAGCAGCGTGTCGATCAGCAGCGTCTTGTCGAGGCTGCCTTGCACCTTCGTACCGGGTGTGTCCCCGAGCAGCACGCGCATCGCGTCGTCCAGGTTGCCGAGCGTCGCGCTCAGGCCCCAGGTCGCGAGCCCCGGGTTCCAGCGCTTCAGGCGCGCCAGCGCCAGCTGCACCTGCACGCCGCGCTTGTTGCCCATCAGCTCGTGCCATTCGTCGACGATCACGGTGTGCACGGCGGCGAGTTCGTCGCGCGCGGCTTCGCGGGTCAGCATCAGGCTCAGCGATTCGGGCGTCGTCACGAGCACGCTCGGAAAGCGCCGGTCCTGCCGCGCGCGCTCGGCCGACGGCGTGTCGCCGGTGCGCAGGCCGAGGCTCCATCCGCTGCCCAGCTCGGTCAGCGGCACCTGCAGCGCCCGCGCCGAATCGGCGGCCAGCGCGCGCATCGGGGTGATCCACAGCACGCCGAGCGGTGGCGGCTGCAGCGCCAGCGGGTCGATGCCGCGGCGCGCCGCATTCGCGAGCGCACCGAACCACACCGCATAGGTCTTGCCGGCGCCGGTGGTGGCGTGCAGCAGGCCGCTGCGGCCGTCGGCCAGCGCGGCCCAGACCTCGCGCTGGAACGCGAACGGCTTCCAGCCGCGTTGCGCGAACCAGCGCGCGCCGAGCCCGGGCTCGCGTTGCAACTCGCTCCCCTTCGCGCGGCGGTTCATTCCGCCTGCGGGTCCCGCGAGCGCAGCGCCAGCGCCACCCGCGACACCCGCCCGTCCACCATCTCGCCCACCTCGAAGTGCGCGCCATGCCATTCGACGCCGTCGCCTGCGCCGTGGCCGCGCGCGAGGTTGTCGGTCAACCAGTCGCCGAGCGACGGCCCGGCGTTGTGCGGCACCGGCAGCTGGAAGAACGCGAACACCTCGGCCAGCGGCAGGTTGGCATCGAGCCAGAGCCGGCCCTGCACCGCGCGCTCGGTGTCCGGCGGCAGCGCCGGCGGCTCGACGACACCGAGCCGGTGCGCCACCCAGCGCAGCGAGACGCCCTGCATCAGCAGCGACGCCAGCACCACGCCGAACGCGACGTTGAAGAAGCGGTAGCTGTCGGGCACGCGCGCCATCAGCGGGAACAGCGCCAGCACGATCGGCACCGCGCCGCGCAACCCCACCCAGCCGATGAACAGGCTCTGCGCCGCCGGGAAGCGCAGCGGCGCGAGGCACAGCCACACCGCCAGCGGCCGCGCGACGAACAGCAGCGCCGCCACCACCGCGACGATCGGCACCGCCATGTCGAGCATCTGCCGCGGCGACACCAGCAGCCCGAGCAGCACGAACAGGCTCGCCTGCGCGGCCCACGCGAAGCCGTCGAGCGCCGACGACCCAGCGTGCGCCGCCGCCTCGGCGCGCGCACGCACCTGCAGGCCGAACAGGTAGACCGCGAGGAAACCCGAGCCCTCGACCAGCCCCGCCGCGGCGAACACCGCCAGCCCGCCCGACAGCACGATCAGCGCCAGCAGCCCGCTGTGCTCGACGGTCAGCGTCAGCCGGTTCAGCAGCCACGCGACGCCCCAGCCGCCGGCCAGCCCGATCGCGAGACCGAAGCCGGCTTGCGTCGCGAGCAGCAGCAAGAGCTCGCCCGGCCCGGCGTTCGAGCGGATCACGGCCGTCATCGCGAGCGTCAGGAACACCGCCATCGGGTCGTTCAGGCCCGACTCCATCTCGAGCGTCGAGGACACCCGCTCCGGCAGCTGGATGCCGGCATGGCGCAGCAGCGAGAACACCGCCGCCGCATCGGTCGACGCGACGATCGCGCCGAGCAGGAAGCCGTAGCGCCAGTCGACCTGCAGCACCGCCATCGCGACCGCGCCAACCATCAGCGCCGTCAGCACGACGCCGAGCGTCGCGAGCCACAGGGCAGGCTTCAGGCCGGCGCGCACGCTGGCCATCGGCGTGCTGATGCCGCCTTCGAGCAGGATCACCGCCAGCGCGGCATTGCCGACCCAGGCCGTCATCTGCGTGTCGTCGAAGCGCAGGCCGCCCGGGCCGTCGACGCCGATCAGCATGCCCGCGGCGAGGAACACCAGCAGGAACGACAGGCCGAGCCGCGCCGAGAACACCCCCGCGAGCAGGCTGACGAACATCAACAGCCCGCTCGCCAGCAGCAGGAGGTGGAAGGCGTGCATCCGTGGACGTTAGCAGAGGGGCCTCGACCCGAGGCACACTGGCGGGCTGATTTCGCTGCAGTCCTTCGCCTACACCATGAGCCAATCCCTTGCCCTCGACACCGCCGTCTTCACGCTGAGCAACGCCGCCGGCCTGTCCATCCAGGTGATGGACCACGGCGCCACCTGGGTGTCCTGCAGCGTGCCGCTGCCCGGCGCCGCGCCGCGCGAGGTGCTGCTGGGCTGCGCCCGCCTGGACGACTACCGCCGCCAGACCGGCTACCTCGGTGCCACCATCGGCCGCTATGCCAACCGCATCGGCGGTGCGCGCTTTCCGCTCGACGGGCGCGAGGTCAAGGTGGCCGCGAACGAAGGCGTCAACCAGTTGCACGGCGGGCCGGTCGGTTTCGACAAGCGGCTGTGGACGCTGGTCTCGCACGCGCCGACCGAACTGGTGCTGTCGCTCGTCAGCGAAGACGGCGACCAGGGCTACCCCGGCCGCATGGAGACGACGGTGCGCTACCGGCTCGGCGACGACCTGAGCGTGCTGGTCGAGCTCGCCGCCACCGTCAGCGCGCCGTGCCCGGTCAACCTGACCAACCACGCGTACTTCAACCTCGACGGCGATGCACCCGATGGCGACATCCGCGCGCACCGGCTGCGCATCGCGGCGCAGCAGTTCCTGCCGGTCGACGCCGGATCGATCCCGACCGGCGAGCGGCGCGACGTGGCCGGCACCGCCTTCGACTTCCGCACACCGCGCCCGATCGGCGAGGCGCTGATGCACGACGAGCAGCAGAAGCTGACGCGCGGCTACGACCACTCGTACTGGCTCGATGCCGGCTGCGCCGACGGCCGCACGCCGGCCGCCGAGGTGGTGGCGGGCGATGGCCGGGTGGCGCTCGCGCTGCACACGCGGCTTCCGGCGCTGCAGGTCTACAGCGGCAACTACCTGCCCGGCACGCCGACCCGCGTGGCCGGTGCCACGTATGCGCAGCACGCCGGCTTCGCGCTCGAGCCGCAGTACTCGCCCGACACGCCGAACCACCCGGAGTGGCCGGGCTGCGTGCTGCGGCCGGGCGAGCGTTTCGAGCAGGCGCTGCGCTACGTGTTCACGGTGCGCTGAAAAGAAACGATACACGGCGATACCGCCGCGATAACACGCCGGGCGCGGCAGCGACGACGATGCAGGCCATGTTCACACCACGACCTGCAGGAGGAATCTTCATGCGCCCCTGGCTCAAACGCACCCTGATCGGCGTCTTCGGCGCCTCGGCCCTGTTCGGCGGCTTCGCCGCCTGGTCGCAGCACCCGCACGGCTTCGGCCGCTGGGAATCGATGAGCGAGGCCGATGTCGCCCGCTTCAAGGCCCGCGCGATCGAGCATGCGGCACGCCGGCTCGACCTCGACGCCGCGCAGCAGGCCCGCCTGGGCGTGCTGATCGACACGCTGCAGCAGCAGCGCCAGGCGCTGCGCGGCAACGCCGACCCGCGCGCGGAGTTCCGCTCGCTGATGGGCGACGGCACCTTCGACCGCTGGCATGCGCAGGACCTGATCAACAGCAAGCTCGCGAGCGTGCGCGACGGCAGCCCGAAGCTGGTGGCGGCAGTCGGCGATTTCTACGACAGCCTGCGGCCGGAGCAGCAGCGGCAGGTGCGGGATTTCCTCCAGCAACGCCACGGGCCGTGGAGTTGAAGCACCGTCCCGGATTGGCATCCGGGCTACGACAATCCGCGCCATGCCCCGCATCCTGCTGATCGACGACGACGCGCACCTGGCGCCGCCGCTGCGCGCGTATTTCAGCCGCTTCGACCTCGACCTCGATGCCGCCACGCGGCCGAGCGAGGGCCTGCGGCTGCTGCGCGGCGACGGCTACGACCTCGCGATCCTCGACGTGATGCTGCCCGAGATGGACGGCTTCCAGCTGTGCCGCGAGATCCGCCGCTTCAGCGACGTGCCGATCCTGATGCTCACCGCGCGCGGCGACGTCATGGACCGCGTGGTCGGCATCGAGCTCGGTGCCGACGACTACCTGCCCAAGCCCTTCGAGCCGCGCGAGCTGCTGGTGCGGCTGCAGGCCATCCTGCGCCGCACGCGGCCGGTCTCGCTGCGCCTGGGCGTCGCGACCGTGCTGTCGTTCGACGGCCTGCAGATCGACCTCGAACGCCGCGAGGCGCGCCGCGACGGCCTGGCCGTCGAGCTGACCAGCATGGAGTTCGAGCTGCTCGCGCTGCTGGCGAAGATGCCGGGCAAGGTGTTCTCGCGCGAGGAGATCCTCGAGCAGCTGCGCGGCCAGTCCGCCGACGACCTCGTCACCCGCGCGGTCGACATCCTCGTGAGCCGGTTGCGCAAGAAGCTCGAACCGCTGGACTGCATCAAGACGCTGCGCAATGCGGGCTACCGCTTCGCGGCCGGCCGCACCGGGAACCGCGCCCCGTGAACCGCTGGTCCCGGCCCTGGCACCAGGCCCGCCAGCGTGTGAAGCACTCGCTGAAATGGAAGCTGGTGCGGCTGTTCCTGCTGCTGGCCATCGGCACCACCGTGATCTTCCTGGTCGGCATGAAGGAGGTGGTGCGCCTGGGCTGGCAGGGCTGGGGCCGGCCGCTGCTGTCCGACTACGTCACGCTGCTGGCCGCCGACATCGGCACGCCCCCCGACATCGAGCGCGCCAAGGCGCTGGTCGCGCGGCTGCCGATCTCGCTGCACATCGACGGGCCGCAGGTGCAGTGGGATTCGCACCCGCAGCGCTCGGCCCCGTGGCAGCGCATCCCGTCGCCCGGCAACCCGGAAGGCATGGTGCACATCCGCACGCTGGCCGACGGCCACCGGCTGGTGTTCGGCCTCGCGCCGCCCGGCCCGGCCTCGCACCCGAAGTGGGTCGGCTGGGGCACGCTGACGCTGCTGCTGGTGATCACCTGGCTGGCGTTCTCCCATGTGCGGCGGCTGATGCGCCCGCTCGACGACATCCGCGCCGGCGCGATCCGCTTCGGGCGCGGCGAGTTCGACGAGCCGATCCCGGTGCGGCGCGACGACGAGCTCGGCGAGCTGGCCCGCCAGGTCAACACGATGGCCACCGAGATCCGCGCGATGCTCGACGCCAAGCGCGGCCTGCTGCTGTCCATCAGCCACGAGCTGCGCTCGCCGCTGACGCGGGCGCGGGTGAATGCCGAGCTGGTCGACGACAGCCCGGAGCGCACCGCGCTACTGCGCGACCTAGCCGAGATGCGCGACCTGGTCAGCGACCTGCTGGAGAGCGAGCGCCTGGCGTCCGGCCATGCCGCGCTGCAGCGCGAGCCGACCGACCTGAATGCGCTGGTCGCCGACACGCTGGCGACACATTTCGCGGGCCAGGCGGTCGGGCAGCAGCTGGCGCCGGGGCTGCCGATGCTGGCGCTCGACCGCATGCGGCTGCGGCTGCTGCTGCGCAACGCGGTCGACAACGCGCTGCGCCACGCGGCCGACGCGCCGCGGCCGCCGGTCGTCACCACCCGGCTCGGGGATGACGGCAGCGTGACGCTCGCGGTGCGCGACAACGGCCCCGGCGTGCCGCCGGAGCAGCTGGCGCAGCTCAGCCAGGCCTTCTACCGGCTCGACCGCTCGCGCCAGCGCGCCACCGGCGGCGTCGGCCTCGGGCTGTACCTGTGCCGGCTGGTCGCGCAGGCGCACGGCAGCGCGCTGCAGATCCGCGCGGCCGAACCGGGGCTGGAGGTGTCGGTCCGGTTCGACGCCAACCCCCTGGACGCGGGGGCATGAAGGGGCCCGAACGGGGTATGAACGGGGCCGGAACGTGAAGAAGTGACTTTCGGCAGATGTGGAGGGCTGCCCTCCTTTCTAGAGTGCACCCCATCGTCACTGTCTGCCGTCCCGCACCTCCATGAACGCCCTCCCCGTCGAAGAACTGCTGTCGCCGCTCTCCGACGACGCGCCGTGCGGGCCGGACCTGGAGTACGACCCGGCATTCCTCGCACTGGAAGAAGCCTCGCGCGGCAAGCCCGAGCAGCAGTTCGGCGACACCGTGATCCCGGCCGAACAACCCGACTGGCGCGCCGTCTTCGAGCAGGCCCGGGCGCTGGCCGAACGCACCCGCGACCTGCGCGTGGCCGTGCTGCTGGCCCGCGCCGGCGCCCGCCAGCACGGCGTGACGGCCTATGCGGGCGCGTTGGCGCTGATCGCCGGCCTGCTGGAACGCCACTGGGAGCATGCCTACCCGCTGCTCGACGCCGACGACAACAACGACCCGACGATGCGCCTGAATGCGCTGGCGCCGCTGGTCGACCCCACGTTCGGCCTGGCCGACCTGCGCCACGCCCCGGTGGGCGGCGGCCGCTCGCAGCTGACCGTGCGCCAGATCGAACTCGCCGCCGGCAAGGCCCAGCCCGGCAGCAGCGAATCCGTGCCCAGCCCCGAAGGCGTGCAGCAGGCCCTGAAGGCCGCCGAGGCGCAGACCCCCGGCACGCTGGCCGCGCTGCAGCAGACCGGCGACGAGATGGCCCGCATCGAAGCGGTGCTGATCGACAAGGTCGGCGGCAGCCAGGGCCCCGAGCTGCGCCCGCTGCGGGTGCTCGCGCAATGCCTGGCGAGCGCTGCGGCGCAGGCYGTGGCCGCCGAGGGCGAAGCCGCCGCCGGATCGGCAGATGCGGCCGGCGGCGATGGCGCTGCGGCCGCCACGGGCGGCAGC
>NZ_JBFUFQ010000040.1:0-36495 GCF_056403355.1 Rhizobacter sp. P2_H3
ATCCATTGAACTACGGCGAGCGAGGCTGCGGATTCTAGCGGCGGGAGTGCGTCACGACGGCTGCCCTTCGTACCGACCGGCGTTGCAGAAGATGCGGCGGCGCTTGCGCGCTGTCGGCGCGGGATGCGGCGGCGGCCGGCGCGCGAGGATCACTCGAAGTCGGATGCCCCACAACGGGCGACCTGCAGCGGTGATCGCAGCGAGCACGAAGAAGGCGAGAAAGCCGTTGATCACCAGTCCGCAGATCCAGTCAAAGGTGTCGAACGGAAGATTCAGAGGTGTCATGTCGGCGGCCATGATGCCTGCATCCGGGTCGTTGCATACTCCGCGCTGGCTTGGCGAATGAGGCGGCCCGACGCGGCGCCGTTGAAGCAATGACGACCCGAACTGCCAGTTGCTCCTGCGGACAGCTCACGGCCATCACGTCGGCCGAGCCCGTTCGCGTCTCCGTGTGCCACTGCCTGGCCTGCCAGCGCAGGACGGGCAGCGTGTTCGCCGCACAGGCGCGATTCCCCGCCGAGTCGGTGGCCCTGGCCGGCGCTTCGAGCACCTTCGACCGGGTCGGCGATGGCGGAAGCCGCGCCACCTTCCACTTCTGCGCCACCTGCGGCGCCACGGTGTACTACACCATCGAGGGGCGCGAAGACAGCATCATCATTCCCGTCGGCGCGTTCGCCGACCCCTCCTTTCCCGGCCCCACGTTCTCGGTGTACGAAGAACGCATGYACCGCTGGGTCGCGATGCCCGCAGACATCGAGCACATGGACTGACCCGCATGTTCGACCACGTCAAATTCGGCGCCAGCGATTACGCGGCCAGCAAGGCGTTCTTCCTCCAGGCGCTCGAACCGCTCGGCGTCGCCCTCGTCTCGGAGGGCACGCCCGCGTACGGTGTCGAGCTGAGCCGCCCGGACGGCACCTGCTCGCTGTGCATCTTCCAGACCGACGAGAAGCCGGCCCATCTTCACCTGGCCTTCACGGCCAAGACGCGCGGGCAGGTCGATGCCTTCCATCGCGCGGCCCTGGCGGCCGGCGGCAAGGACCATGGTGCGCCGGGCCTGCGCCCGCACTACCACGCCACCTACTACGCCGCCTTCGTCATCGGCCCGGACGGGCACAACATCGAAGCGGTGTGCCACGCACCCGAGGCCTGACGTCAACGAACGGGGCTGCCTGACTCGCGCGCGATGGGTGTCAACACGAGCTTGCCCGTCGGCGCCGGCTCGTACACCGCGGTCTTCCCACGGTGGGGGACGACGATCGGGATGTTCCCTTGCATCATGAAGATCGTGCTGGTGCCCGGGTGGTCGACCGAGACGGCCTCCGATGCCGGGGCACTCAGGACGACCATGAAGGCGGCGTCTTCCGGCACCAGCACTGTCCCTTCCATGTGGCCGAACCGGATGATGCCGGGAGGCTCGTACCGCAGGGCCGGCGTCGCCAGTGCCAGCGGCTCATGCTTCCTGCCGAGGAACAGGAACGCCGGCGCCAGGAATTGAAGATCGCGGTAGCCGTTCAGGTCGCTCTCGATGTCGATGGAGCGCACGTTGCTTCCGCTGACGATGAACGGCGCGAAGTAGCTCTTTCGTCCGTCGAACTCGTAGACCGGGGCATAGGCCGGGAACAGGGGAACGTCGACGCCTTTGGCGGGCAGGGGGACGAACTTGAACTCCGACATGGCCGTGCAGCAGCTGCGCTGGCCGGCCAGGTCGGCCGACTGCTCGGCCACGCTGGCGCAGCCGGCCAGCGCGAACGCCGTCACGATGATCGCTGTCAATCTCACGCTTTCCTCCTCGATCGTTGTTGGAATCCGGGCGCATTGTCGCCAACGCGGATGCACTTTGAAACAGTGAAAGTCCGGACTTACCCTCAGGCGCCGCCCCGCCAGGAATGATCAAATCGCCGCGCTGGCTGGAAGCGGTTCCACTTTGCGCAGACGAGTCTTGCAAAGAGACACAGGAAAAGGCCGGCCGGGCTCATAGATTGGGATGCCTTGCCACAGGTGCGGCCTCGCGACGAGGCCGAGGGACGCCTGGGGAAGCCAACAAGAAACCTTCAAGGAGAGAGCAACATGCAGTGGAGTACCCGACAGGCCGTTGCGATGGCCGCGATGCTGGGCGCATTCGCCGCCTCGGCAGACGCGTCAACGCTTCGTGCCGTGGCCAACAACAACTTCGTCAGCGCGACCGCGACGGGAACCTCGTTCCTGAACGCCACCGCGCCGGTCGCCAGCACCTGGGAAGACTTCGAGGTCATCCGCAACGGCAATGGCACCGTCTCGTTCCGCGCGACCATCAGCGGCAACATCGTCTCGGCCGACCAGGGCCTGGGCGCGCCGAACACCAACCGGCTGATCTCGAACCGCCAGGCCATCAACGCCTGGGAGCAGTTCACGCTGGAGACGCAGGCCAACGGCACGGTCGCGATCCGTTCCGCGACGACCGGGCTCTACGTCAGCGCCGACCTGAACCGCGGCGGCCTGCTGGTCGCCGACCGCCCTGCGGTGCAGGCCTGGGAGCAGTTCGTGCTGTCGGACACCACGACGACCCCGCCGCCCACCAACCCGCCGCCGACCGGCACGCCGCCGGACTTCGGACCGAACGTCCACATCTACAACCCGTCGACGCCGAACCTGCAGGGCCAGATCGACGGCATCTACAACGCGCAGCAACCGAACCACTTCGGCCCGCGCCGCGATGCGATCCTGCTGACCCCGGGCACCTACAACAACCTGCGCATTCCGGTGGGCTTCTACACGCAGGTGCTGGGCCTGGGCAGCCACCCGGACCAGGTGCACGTCAACGGTGACCTGCGCTCCAACGCCTTCCTCGGCGGCGACAACGCGACGCAGAACTTCTGGCGCGGTGCCGAGAACTTCTCGGTCACGCCGAGCCAGGGCATCGGCAACAACACGATGCAGTGGGCGGTGTCGCAGGCGATCCCGTTCCGCCGCATGCACGTGCGCGGCAACATCAAGCTGAACCAGAACAACGGCTGGTCGAGCGGCGGCTGGTTCTCTGACGTGCTGGTCGACGGCAACGTCAACTCGGCGTCGCAGCAGCAATGGATCTCGCGCAACAGCCAGTGGGGCAGCTGGAGCGGCTCGAACTGGAACATGGTGTTCGTCGGCGTGCCCAACGCGCCGGCCGGCAACTTCCCGACGGGCGGCCAGCGCTACACCAAGATCGCGCAGACGCCGGTGATCCGCGAGAAGCCGTACCTGTTCATCGATGCCAACGGCAGCTACGCGGTGCGCGTGCCAACGCTTGCCACCAACACCGCCGGCATCACCTGGAGCAACGGCGCCACCACGCCGGGCACCACGCTGCCGATCAGCAGCTTCTTCCTCGCGAAGCCGAGCGACAGCGCGGCCACCATCAATGCGCAGCTGGCGGCGGGCAAGCATATCCTGTTCACGCCCGGCACCTACGTGCTGACGCAGACGCTGCAGGTCAACAACCCGAACACGGTGATCCTGGGCATCGGCTTCGCGACGCTGCGCTCCGACAACGGGCAACCGCTGATCAAGACGGCCGACGTCGATGGCCTCACGATCTCGGGCCTGTTCCTCGATGCGGGCCGTGCCGAATCGGGCGTGCTGATGGAGGTCGGCCCGAGCGGCGCCAGTGCCAGCCACGCGGCCAACCCGATCGCGCTGCATGACCTGTTCTTCCGCATCGGCGGCGCAGCGGCCGGCCGTGTCGGCATCGCGTTGAGCATCAATGCCAACAACACGATCGTCGACCACACCTGGCTGTGGCGCGCCGACCATGGCGACGGCGTCAGCTGGACCGACAACCCGTCCGCCAACGGCCTGTGGGTGAACGGCAACGACGTGACCATCTACGGCCTGTTCGTCGAGCACTTCCAGCAGCACCAGGTGGTGTGGAACGGCAACGGCGGCCGCGTGTACTTCTACCAATCGGAGATCCCGTACGACCCGCCGAGCCAGTCGGCATGGAACAGCCCGACCGGCCGCGGCTGGGCCTCGTACAAGGTGTCGAACAACGTCACCAGCCACGAAGCCTGGGGCCTGGGCATCTACAGCGTGTTCACCAACGGCGGCATCCTGCTCGACCGTGCGATCGAGGTGCCCACCAACAACGGCGTGCGCTTCCACAGCATGATCTCGGTCTGCCTGGGCGGCAATGGCGGCATCGTGCACGTCATCAACAACACCGGGTCGCAGACCGGCTGCAATGCATCGTTCACGCCGACGGTGACCAGCTTCCCGTAACGCGACGTTCCTCCGCGAAACGAACCCCCGGCGCAAGCCGGGGGTTTTTGTTTTTTCGCCTTACGTTTGATGACAGACGGGCAGATCTCCAGAACGCCGCGGTCATCACTGGTCGGTCGTCCTCTTCCAGAATCGCGCCACTTTTCAGATGGCACGCATTCCAACGCAAGGGAGATGACGATGAAGAAGATGAATCGGATGAGGATCGCCGCCGCCGCTGCAGCGATCGTGGGCAGCACGGCTGCCGCACCGGCCTTCGCGGCCGACTGGCCGAGCGGCTACACGTTCTGCGCCAGCGAACGCGCGACGTGTGCCGTGGGATCGAAGGCGCGCCAGGTGTCGTACGGCGCGCAGGGCAAGTGGGTCGTCAAGCCGATGTCGGGCACGATCGCCTGCAGCAACGCGACCTTCGGCGACCCGGTCGTCGGCAAGCGCAAGGCCTGCGCGATCGGGCCGGTGGTGGCTGCGCCGGCTCCGGCGCCCGCACCGGCTCCTGCACCAGCGCCTGCACCCGCACCAGCGCCCACACCTGCTCCGGCTCCCGCGCCTGCGCCCGCACCGGCTCCTGCACCTGCGCCAGCCCCGGCCCCGGCCCCGGCGCCCTCCGCTGTCGACCAGGGCAGCACGCTGACCACCTGGGCCGCACCCGGCACCACGCCGAAGCCCACCGTCACGCCCGGCACCTGGCGCGCCGGCGGCCCGAACCCCGAGCAGTCCGGCTTCAGGCTCGTCAAGGAGTCGGCCCACTTCGCGTTCTATTCCGACGAGACGCTCTCCGATGCCGACCTGACCCTCGCGGCCAACACGCTCGAGAACACCGTCTGGGAGAACCTGTTCAACTCCAACCTGCTGATGCCCGAGCCGTTCTACAACAAGACGGACAAGATCAAGCCGGCCATCCACATCCACTCCGGCTGGGGCCTCACCGGCGGCGCCTGGGTCGACAACCAACGGGGGCTGCACCTGGGCATGTGGATCGCCCCGGGCGCGCTGAAGGACCACTGGGGCCTGACGCACGAGTTCACGCACGGCTGGCAATCCTGGGCCGGCAACAACGGCGGCCTGGAGTGCTACCAGTCGAACACCTGCGGCTGGCTCTTCGAGAGCCACGCGAACTTCACGCCGCACCAGCTGCCCGAATACCAGGGCAACGCGCACTGCTCCGAGATGCTGCCGAACGCGCCGCACCTGTACCTGGGCTCGACGCGCGACCGCTACTGCAACTGGCAGTTCATGGAGTTCCTGAAGGACAAGTACGGCCCCGGCGCGGTCACGCAGATCTGGACGACCAGCGGCGCCGATCCGCTGACCAACATCCAGAAGTCGCGCGGCTGGACGCTGCCGCAGCTCAACGACTTCATGGGCGACTGGGCGATGCACAACGTGGTGTGGGAYTACAAGGCCACGCCCGACACCTTCCGCAGCACCTACGGCAACATCACGCTGACCGACAAGGCCGAGCGCATGCACCGGCTGATGCCGCTGGAGGCGCTGGACAGCAGCTGGGCGACCAACCGCCGCTTCGCGTCGCCGTTCTACGGCGCGCCGCAGCGCTTCGGCTACAACGTCGTGCGGCTGTACCCGACCAACGGCGCCACCACGGTGACGGTGAAGTTCCGCGGCATCAACCAGACGGGTTCCGACGCCGACTTCCGCTGGGGCCTGGTGGCCACCAACACGCAGTTCACGTCGGCCCGCTACAGCGGGTTGCAGAAGGGGCTGGATGCCGACCTGACCTTCAAGGTGAACGCGGGCGAGCCGCTGTTCCTGGTGGTGACCGCGACGCCGTCGGTGTTCAAGACGGTGGTGTGGGACCAGGCGTACGAGACGATCTGGCGCTACCCGTACATGGTCGAGCTGGCGAACGCCTGGCCGCAGGGYTTCCAGAACGGCCAGCGTGATGCCTGCCCGACCGGAACCGCGCGGTTCGCGAACGGYGGYGGCTGYGCMCCGACCAGCACGCCTTCGACGGTGTACGTCGGCCCGTACGCGACGATCCTGCCGGGCGGCAGCGCGAGCGGCACGGCGCGCATCGAGGACCAGGCCGTCATCAGCAAGGGCACGGTCACCGGCGGCACGGTCGGCGGGCTCAGCGTGATCGGCTCCGGCGGCAATGCCTTCACGGTGTCGGGCTCGGCCCAGGTGCGCACCACGTTCTACCCGCTGGGCTTCTTCGAGAGCGGGCAGGGCGCGTCGGGCACGCTGAACCTGCAGGGCGATGTCGAGTACCGCGGTGCCGGCCTGAACCTCAGCGCGGGCAACCGCTCGGGCTTCGTCGACGCGACGTCGACCGTCGGTTCGGCCACCGACATCAACACGAAGACGACGCTGACCTGGCGGCCCTGACCTGACGCGGTCGGCGCGGCGGGTTCGCCGACAATCCGGGACTCCGATCTGCACGGACCCCGCCGACTGCCTCATGCGTTCCCTGTTGCTGCATCCCTGGCTGCGTGCCTGGCTTCCTGCACGCGCCGCCGTGAGCGGGCGCGAGCGCTTGCGGTCGGTGCTGGGGGCGCTGCTGGGCATCGCGGCCACCGGGCTGCTCAGCGCCTTCGTGCTGCAGGGCACGCCCGGTGCCATCGCGCTGATCGCGCCGATGGGCGCCTCGGCGGTGCTGCTGTTTGCGGTGCCTGCCAGTCCCTTGGCGCAACCGTGGTCGATCCTCGGCGGCAACATCGTCTCGGCCCTGATCGGCGTGACCTGTGCACGCTTGATCGAGGAGCCGGCGCTGGCCTCGGCGCTCGCGATCTGCGTGGCCATCGGTGCGATGTTCGCGCTGCGCTGCCTGCATCCGCCGAGCGGTGCGGTGGCGCTGACGGCCGTGCTCGGCGGCCCGGCCGTGCACGCGGCTGGCTACGGCTTCGTGCTGGTGCCGGTCGCGCTCAATTCGCTGCTGCTGCTCGGCGTGGCGCTGCTCTTCAACAACGCGACGGGGCGCCGCTATCCCCATTCGCAGCAGGCCGACGCGCAGCACGCGCACCGCACGGCCGACGGCCCGCCCACCGAACGCCTCGGCTTCACGCCGGCCGACCTGCAGGCCGCGCTGAAGGACTACGACCAGGTGCTCGACATCGGCATCGACGACCTCGAATCGCTGTTCCACCAGACCGAGATGCAGGCCTTCAAGCGCCGCTTCGGCGAAGCCCGCTGCGCCGACGTGATGTCGAAGGACGTGCTCGCCGTCGAGTTCGCGACCGAGCTCGACGTGGCCTGGAACCTGATGCGCGCGCACGCGGTGCAGGCACTGCCGGTGGTCAACCGGGCGCGGCAGGTGATCGGGATCGTCACGCGATCGGATTTCCTGGCGCAGGTCGACCTGCAGGACCGCCGCGACATCGGCCGGCGGCTGCGCGCCTTCCTCGCGCGCAACACGAACTCGCACTCCGACCGCCATGAGGTGGTGGGACAGATCATGACCGCGCCGGTGAAGACCGCGTTCGCGTCGACGCCGGCGGTCGAGCTGGTGCCGCTGATGGCGGATGTCGGCCTGCACCACATCCCGGTCGTCGACGAGCGGCGCAAGCTGGTCGGCATGGTCACGCAGACCGACCTGGTCGGTGCGCTCTACGAGGTTTGCCTGTCGCACCTGTCCACGCCGCGCCCCGGCGCCGTGTGACCGTTGCTCACATCGCTTGCCCTTTCGCATCGGCTTGCGAAGCGTCCGTCGGGTCTACTGGTTTCCTGCTGTGGAAGGTGCGTTCCCGACGCACCGATCAACAAGGAACCTGACGATGAACAAGATGATGCTCGGCCTGGCTTGCTCCAGCGCCGTCCTGCTGGCCGCCTGCGGCGGCAACGATGCCGATACGGCCAACGATGACCTGGCCGATGCCCAGGGCCAGCGCACGATCGAGGCGGCCGCGGCCACCGGGTCGAAGAAGCTGACGACCACGCTGAGCACGCTKGTGGCCGACAAGCTCGGTGCCTGCACCGAGACGGTGACCTCCAGCTGGGACATCCGGCTGGCCGCCTGCAATGCCGGCACGGCGCAGGCCTTCCAGTTCATGCCGGTGTCGTCGGACAGCGCGAGCAACCTGGTGCTGATCAAGAACCCGTCGTCCGGCCTGTGCGTGACGGCCCGCGGCAGCAAGTCGGGCGCGTTCGTCGACCTCGACAACTGCAACGGCCGCAAGGCGCAGCAGTTCCGCCTGGCCGCGCTGGGCACCAGCCTCGCGCAAGTCGCCACCTACGACGGCAAGCTGTGCCTGACCGCGCCGACGCGCGTGGGCGTCACCGAGTTCTCGCTGACGACCTGCGCGACGACCAACGCGCAGCAGGCGTTCCGCTTGCCGCTGGACAGCACGCCGGCACCGGCACCCGCACCGGCGCCCACCCCCGCTCCGGCTCCCGCGCCTGCGCCCGCTCCGACGCCTGCACCTGCACCTGCACCTGTACCGGCCCCAGCGCCTGCCCCGGCCCCAGCGCCTGCTCCGGCACCCGCACCCGCACCCGCACCTGCACCTGCACCGACCCCCGGCACCTGGTGGAAGCCCGCCGCCGGAGCCACGTGGCAATGGCAGCTCACCGGCACGCTGAACACCTCGTACAACGCGACCGTCTACGACATCGACCTGGTCGACGCCAGCGCGGTGACGATCTCGCAGCTGAAGGCCGCGGGCCGCAAGGTGGTCTGCTACTTCTCGGCCGGCAGCTCCGAGGACTGGCGCCCCGACTATTCGAAGTTCGCCACCGCCGACAAGGGCAAGGCGCTCGACGGCTGGGCCGGCGAGAAGTGGCTGGACATCCGCTCGGCCAACGTGCGCGCGGTGATGGCCGCGCGCCTCGACCTGGCGCAGTCCAAGGGGTGCGATGGCGTCGAGCCCGACAACGTCGACGGCTACACCAACTCGAGTGGCTTCCCGCTGACCGCACAGGACCAGCTCGACTACAACCGCTACCTGGCCACCGCGGCCCACCTGCGCGGCCTGGCCATCGGGCTGAAGAACGACGTGGACCAGCTCGCGGCGCTCGAACCGTCGTTCGACTTCGCGGTCAACGAGCAGTGCAACGAGTATTCGGAGTGCGGCGGCTACTCGGCCTTCACCGGCAAGGGCAAGCCGGTGTTCAACGCCGAGTACAAGAGCAACTACGTGAACAACACCAGCGGTGCGCGCGACAAGCTGTGCGCCGCGTCGAAGGCAGCCGGCATCCGCACGCTGGTGCTGCCGCTCGACCTCGACGGGTCGTTCCGCTACAGCTGCGACTGAAGAAGCGATTCGGCCTCGCTCCCTGGCGGGGGCGAGGCCGAATGATCAGACCGGGATCAACCCGACGGTCGGAGAAATCAGTCGAAGGTCGGCGTCTCGACGCCCAGCACCTTGTGCAGCTTCGGGCTGGTGGTCGTGTACTGCAGGTGGATGCGCTTGTCGGGGAAGACGTACGGCGCCGCCGCGAAGGCCGCGAGCGCCGCTTCGTGGAAGCCCGACAGGATCAGCTTCTTCTTGCCCGGGTAGGTGTTGACGTCGCCCACCGCGAAGATGCCCGGCGTGCTGGTCTCGAACTTCTCGGTGTCGACGACGATCTGCTTGCGCTCGAGGTTCAGGCCCCATTCGGCGATCGGGCCGAGCTTGGGGCTCAGGCCGAAGAACACCAGCAGCACGTCGAGGGGCACCACGCGCGTGACGCCGTCGCCGCCGGTCACCTTGACGCTGGTCAGCTGGCCGTCGCGTTCCTCGTAGCCGGTCACCTGGCCGACGATGAACTGCATCTCGTAGGCATCGCACAGCTCCTTCATCTTGGCCACGCTCGCCGGCGCCGCCTTGAAGCCGTCGCGGCGGTGCAGCAGGATCACGCTCTCGGCCTTGTTCGGGCCGTCCTGCACGAAGTTCAGCGTCCAGTCGAGCGCCGAATCGCCGCCGCCGACGATCACCAGGTTCTTGCCGGCGAACTGCGCCGGGTTCTTCACGCGGTAGAACAGCTGCGTGTCGTCGAACTTGTCGAGCCCGTCGACCTTCAGCAGGCGCGGCTGGAACGAGCCCACGCCGCCGGCGATGAAGATCGTCTTCGTCAGGAAGCGCGTGCCCTTGGTCGTCTCGACGTAGAAGCGGCCGTCTTCCTGTTTCTGCACCACGGTCACTTCCTGGCCGAGGTGGAAGGTGGCGCCGAACGGCTCGATCTGCTTCAGCAGGTTGTCGGTCAGCTCCTTGCCGGTGCACACCGGCACGGCCGGGATGTCGTAGATCGGCTTGTCGGGGTACAGCTCGATGCACTGGCCGCCCGGGTAGGCGAGCGAGTCGATGATGTGGGCCTTGATCTCGAGCAGGCCGAGTTCGAAGACCTGGAACAGGCCGACGGGGCCGGCGCCCACGATGACGGCATCGGTCTCGATGGGGCCGTCGTGCGAGCCGGCAGTCTTTGAAATCTCCACGTTGGCGTTCGGTTCCATGGCAGGTCAGGTGAATTGTTCTTGCGGGATTACTTGATCAGTTCGGACAGCTTGCCCGTCTTGTCTTTCCACTCGTCCGCATCGGGCAGCGCAGCCTTGCGCTTGGTGATGCTGGGCCATTTCTTCGCCAGATCGGCGTTGATCTTGATCATGTGGACCTGGTCGCCGGGGACATCCTCTTCCGGAACGATCGCGTTGACCGGGCACTCGGGAATGCACACGGCGCAGTCGATGCACTCGTCCGGATCGATCGTCAGGAAGTTCGGGCCTTCGCGGAAGCAATCGACCGGACACACGTCGACGCAATCGGTGTACTTGCAACGGATGCATGCTTCGGTGACGACGTGGGTCATGGTGCTGGCTCGAAATAAGAAGAAAAAGGTGCCTGAAAGCTGCCGTGCCGGATGGCAAAACGAGCGATTTTAAGGGCTTGGGGTTTTCACCGGAAGCGCGAGGTCCTTGGCAGGGGCTTTTGCTTGCTTTGCAGCAACTGGTTCTGCCACCACGGATCGGGCCCCTTCGCCCACGGTGACGACGGTCGGACGCCCGGCGTGCAGCAGGCTGGCGCGGGGCAGGGTCTGCAGCGTGTGGTCGCTGTGCAACTGGTCGGGCCAGCCGGCGCGCGAGACCACGCTGACGGGTGTGTCGGCCGGCCAGCCGCTGTCCAGCAGGCCGCGCGCCAGCGCCGCGAGCTGCTTGCCGGCCATGTAGAACACCTCGGTGTCGGCGCTGCGGGCGGCGCGCAGTTCGCGCGTCTGCGTCATCGCGGTGGTCAGGCTGACGCTGCGGCCGGCGCCGCGGCGGGTCAGCGGGCGCTGCGTGGCGGCGGCGGCGGCGATCGCGGCCGTGACGCCGGGCACCACTTCGCAGGCGATGCCGGCCTCGACCAGCGCGATCAGCTCTTCCTCGAGCCGGCCGAACACGCTCGGGTCGCCGCCCTTCAGGCGCACGACGGTCGCCACCTCGTTCGCATGCTTCACCAGCAGCGCGTTGATCGTCTGCTGGCCGGTGCTGTCGCAGAAGCCGCGTTTGCCGACGTTGATCCAGCGCGCACGCGGCGCATGGGCGCGCAGCGCCGGGTCGGTCAGCGCGTCGAACAGTACCACGTCGGCCTGCGCCAGCCGCTGCGCGCCGCGCACGGTGATCAGGTCGGCCGAGCCGGGACCCGCGCCGATGAAGATCACGCGACCCAGGGCCATCAGGCGGCTCCCTTGACCAGCAGTGCCCCGCTGGTGCGGTTGCTGGCCGGGTCGACGATGATCAGCGCGCCGCCGACGCGGTTCGACGCGTAGGCCTCGACCGGCAGCGCCTGCTGCGTCTCGACGATCACGTGGCCGATCTCGTTGACGGCCAGCTGGTGCGCATCGATCGCCTCCAGCGTGTGGATGTCGAGCCGGCTCTCGATCGCGGTGATGCGCGCCTGCACCCAGCGGTTGCCGTGGCGCACCCAGTACTTGCGGCCGATGACCGCCGGCTCGGTGTCGAGCCAGGCGAGCGTCGCGCTGAAGCGCTGCGTCTCGTGGATGGTCTGCGGCGTCGCGATCCAGTCGCCGCGCGAGACGTCGAGCTGGCGATCCAGCACGACCCCCGCCGACTGCCCGGCCTCGACGACATCGACCACGTCGCCGGCCAGGCGCACCTCGGCCACCACCGCGGTCTGGTTGCTCGGGAACACCTGCACCGTGTCGCCGGCCTTCACGCGGCCGTGGGCGACGCGGCCGTACAGCGTGCGCGGCTGGTTGCCGGTGCCTTCGCCCTCGCGCGACACGTACTGCACGGGGATCAGCAGGTCGCCGTCCTTGCGCTCCTGCARCGCCGGCAGGGCTTCCAGCAGCTGCAGCAGCGACGGGCCGTCATACCAGTCGGCGGCCAGCGGCTGCGTGACGTTGTCGCCGCGCAGCGCCGACACCGGGATCACGCCGGCCACCGCGATGCCGGCCTGCTGCGCGAACGCGAGCAGCGCGGTCTTCGTSGCCGCGAAGGCCTGCGCCGGGTCGGCCACCGCATCGAGCTTGTTGACCGCAAAGACGATGTTCGGCACGCGCAGCAGGTGCGCCAGCAGYGCATGGCGGCGSGTCTGCGCGAGCARCGGCATCGGGCTGGCGTGGGTGTCGAGCTTGGTGATGTCSACCAGCACGACCGCCGCATCGCTGCCGGCCGCGGCYGTCACCATGTTGCGGGTGTACTGCTCATGGCCGGGGGCGTCGGCGATGATGAACTTGCGCTGCTTGGTCGCGAAGTAGCGGTAGGCCACGTCGATCGTGATGCCTTGCTCGCGCTCGGCCTCCAGGCCGTCGGTCAGCAGCGACAGGTCGATCGGCGCACCGGCGGCGCGCTTCTCCAGCGTGTCGAGCTGGTCGGCCAGGATCGCGCGGCTGTCGAACAGCAGCCGCCCGATCAGCGTGCTCTTGCCGTCGTCGACGCTGCCGGCGGTCAGGAATCGAAGTGCGCGGTGGTCTTTCACTTGAACTTGCGGCGTGCTCATCAGAAGTAACCCTCTTTCTTGCGGCGTTCCATCGAGGCGTCCGACGTGCGGTCGTCCATGCGGGTCGCGCCGCGCTCGCTCACCGTCACCTTCAGCGTCTCGGCGACGATCTCGGTCGCGTTGGCGGCCGGGCTCTCGACCGGGCAGGTGCAGGTCATGTCGCCGACGGTTCGAAAGCGCACCTCGGCCGTCTCGACCACCTCGCCGGCTTCCGGCGGCGTCACGTCGGTCAGCGGCACCAGCAGGCCCTTGCGGCGGATCACCTGGCGGTCGTGTGCGTAGTACAGGTTCGGCAGCGGGATGTTCTCGCGGGCGATGTACAGCCACACGTCGAGCTCGGTCCAGTTGCTGATCGGGAACGCACGCATGTGCTCGCCCGGCTTGATGCGGGTGTTGAACAGCGTCCACAGCTCGGGGCGCTGCTCCTTCGGCTGCCATTGGCCGAAGCTGTCGCGGTGCGAGAAGATGCGCTCCTTCGCGCGGGCCTTCTCCTCGTCGCGGCGGGCGCCACCCATCAGCACGTCGAAGCGGTGCTCTTCGATCGCCTCGAGCAGCGCGACCGTCTGGTGGCCGTTGCGCGACTCCAGCGGGTGCGACAGGCGCACCGTGCCGCGCTGGATCGAATCCTCGAGGTGGCCGACGACCAGCCGCTCGCCCATCTCGGCGACGCGGCGGTCGCGGAACTCGATCACTTCCGGGAAGTTGTGGCCGGTGTCGACATGCAGCAGCGGGAAGGGCAGGCGGCCCTTGTACTCGCCGTCGGCACCCTTGGTCTTGAAGGCCTTCTCGGCCAGGCGCAGCACGACGCACGAATCCTTGCCGCCCGAGAACAGCAGGGCCGGGCGCTCGAACGCGGCGACGGTCTCGCGCAGGATGAAGATGGCTTCTTCCTCGAGCCAGTCGAGGTGGGATTGATCGAGACCGGCCGTCACGCGCCCGGGCGTCACGCACTCGCGAAGGGAGGGGTCGTCATTCAGCTTCATGGGGTCCTTTGTCGTTGGGCGTTCGCGCTCAATGGATGACGCGGAGCCCGGCAGTCACCAGGGACGCGCACAACAGCCCGCGCGTCACTTTGTCCGGCAGGGATCTGATCAATCGCGCGCCCAACCAGATGCCGGGCAGGGATCCGACCAGCAGGCTGGCGAGCAGCAACCAGTCGACGTTCCCAAGCGCCGCATGCCCCAGGCCCGCGACGAGCGTGAGCACCGCCGCATGGGCGATGTCGGTTCCGATCAGGCGTTGAATGGGAAGTCGCGGATAGAGGACGAGGGTCAGGGTCGCGCCGATCGCGCCGGCGCCAATCGAACTGAGCGAGACCAGGGCACCCAGCAGCAGACCCGCCAGGACGGTCAAGGCCCGCCTGCGCGATGTCGTGAGCAAGGCGTCAAGCTTCAGTCCGAGCGCGTGACAAAAGGGGCGACAGGCGACCGCGGCCGCCGTCATCAGCAGTGCCACGCCCAGCACCTGCATCATCAGGTGGYTGACCCCCTTCGTCATGCCGGTGTATCGCATCAGCATGATCGTGATGACCGTCGCCGGGATGCTGCCCAGCAACATCCAGGCGACGATGCCGTAGTCGACGTGGCCTTGGCGGTGGTGGGCGATCGATCCGTTGGTCTTGGTGATTGCAGCGAACCACAGATCGGTGCCGATGGCCACGGGCGCGCTGAGATGGAAGACGCCCATCAGCAGCGGCGTCATCAGCGAGCCTCCACCCACGCCGGTCAATCCGACGATGGCACCAATCACGAATCCGCTCGCTACTGCCAGCCAGTCCATGACGTCCCGATCTTGAGGTGCCGGCCAGGGCCGGCGCGGTGGTGTCGATTCAAGGGTTGCGGCGTCGCGCCGAGTTCAGGCTGAACTCAGACGTCGAGCCGCACCTCTTGCCTAGGCGAAGCTGTGCTGTGGCGCGGCATCGTGCCCGGCGACACGAAACACGGAGATCGCCACAGACAGCTTCTCGGCCTGTTGACGCAGGCTCTCGGCCGCAGCCGAGGTCTCCTCGACCAGGGCGGAGTTCTGCTGCGTCGTGTTGTCCAGCTGCGCCACCGCCTGATTGATCTGGCCGACACCGGAGTTCTGTTCCGAGCTGGACTGCGTGATGTCGGCGATCAATTCGCTCACCTTGCGAACCTGTTGCACGGCCTCGTCGATGGTCTTGCGTGCCGCATTGACCTGCAGGGTGCCGGCATCCACCTTTTCCACGCTGCTCGTGATCAGGCCCTTGATCTCCTTGGCCGCGTCCGCCGAGCGCTGGGCCAGGTTGCGCACCTCGGCCGCGACCACGGCAAAGCCTCGGCCCTGCTCGCCGGCGCGCGCCGCCTCGACAGCTGCATTGAGTGCCAGGATGTTGGTCTGGAAGGCGATGCCGTCGATCACCGTGATGATGTCGGAAATCTTGCGGCTCGAATCCTGGATGCCTTCCATGGTCTCGACCACACGCTCGACCGCGCTGCCGCCTTGCCCGGCCACCTCGGACGCCTTGCCCGAGAGGAGGTTGGCTTGACGCGCATTGTCGGAATTCATCTTGACGCTGTCGGCCATCTGCTGCATCGACGCGGCGGTCTGCTGCAGGCTGGAAGCCTGCGACTCCGTGCGCGAGGACAGGTCAAGGTTGCCATGGGCGATCTGCGTCGCAGCGGTCACCACGGTGTCGACGCCGACGCGCACCGTGCTGACCATGCTGGACAGATTGGTCGTCATGAGATTGAGCGAGCCCAACAGTTCACCGATCTCGTCACGCGACCCGATCCGCGCCTGGCGTGTGAGGTCGCCCTCGGCCACCGCTCGGGTGATGGTCACCGCTTCGGTCAGCGGTCGCGTGATCGACCGTGTGATCGCCAGCGCTGCCGCCACGCCCACCAGCATGGCCGCTGCAGCCAGGCCGCCCAGCGTCCACAGCACGGCCTGGTAGGTGGCCCGGCCCTGCTCGATCATGCGCCGGGCATTCGCATCGCTGTGCGCCAGCCAGGCGTCCTTGGCCTTGATGAGGTTCATGTTGTCCACGCGAGCCTCACCCAGCATGATGCCGACGGCGACGTCCCGCTGTGCCGGATCGTCGAGGATGGTGCGCGACGCCGCCATGACCTTCTCATTGGAACGCACGAAGGTGTCGAACCTGGTCTTCACTTCCTGCCAATTGGCGCGATCCTCGTCGTCCTGGAACAGCGCACGCGCTGAATAGTCTTCCAGCACATTGCGTGCGGCTTCGACCGACTTGGCGGTCATCACCTCGGCCTCCTTCTTCTGTTCTTGCTTGCCGAGAATGTGGAGGAACGAGCGGCGTCGCGCGTCGTCGGCGCTGCGCATGAACTCGGTGACCAGCTTGTAGGACGCCATGATGTGGCTGTCGTAGTACTCGGTGTGCGCCTGCAGGCGATCAGCCTGCACCTTGGCCGTGAAAGCCAGGACCGCCAGCATGGCCAGCAAGACGGCGAAGCCGGCGCTCAGGCGCGTACCGATCTTCACATTGGACAGGAATTTCATCCTTTTTACTCCCTTTGATAGACACAAAACTATGTCACCACTATCGGCAGGATGGGAGATTCATAGAGCCAGAAAAGACCAACAATTAACCATTAATTGAATCCATGAGTGATTGTCGATCTTCGTGCATCAGGCCGCGCAATTGACATGGATCAATGCTGATCAATTGCCACACGGGCATCAATCTGTAGATGCCCCATCGAACGTGAAATGTTCGAGCTATTTGCAAATCGCCGTCGAAATGCTTATCTGTCAGTTGTGACGAGGCGGGAGGTAATTGGTCCCGCTTCGCCGCATTGTTCGAGGGAATGGGGCAGCAGCGTCCGGCGGAACATGTCGCCACAGAAGGCACCCCCAGTGCCAGGGAGTCGTCGATGTTTTGCGCCAGCCATTCCATTCCCCATGAAGATTGCCCGCATTGCCGGAAGACCGTGTCGGCGATGCGCCCGACGGTGTTCGCCGAACTGGCCGCGGCCGAATTGAGTGCAGGCACCGTGTGCTGCCTGGGCTGCGACCTGGTCTACCGGGAAGCCCTCGACGCCTGCCCGCGCTGCGCCCGGCCGCACCCGACGCGCAAGCTCCTGCCCGATGCGATGCGGCAGCCGGTGGCCGACCTGTACGCGTTGACCTTGCGTGACATCGCTGGAGCCCACGTGTGAATGCAACGCCCGAGCATTTCCCGGCGGGTGTCGACGAGCGTGACCTGTTGCGGGCGCTGTTGGACAACTCGCCGGATCACATCTACTTCAAGGACAGGCAGTCCCGCTTCATCAAGTCCAGTGCGGCGCAGGCATTCCAGTTCGGGATGACGACACCGGACGGCTTGATCGGCAAGTCGGACTTCGATGTCTTCTCCGAGGCGCACGCCAGGCCCGCCTTCGACGACGAGCAGGAGATCATCCGGACCGGCCAGCCGATCGTCGGCAAGGTCGAGCGGGAAACCTGGGCGGATGGGCGGCCGGACACCTGGGCCTTGACAACGAAGATGCCGCTGCGCAACCAGGTCGGCGAGATCATCGGCACCTTCGGCATCACGAAGGACATCTCCGAACTGAAGGAAGCCGAACGCCGCATCGGCGAGGTGCATCGGCAGTTGCTCGAAGCCTCGCGCCTGGCGGGCATGGCCGAGATCGCCACCAATGTGCTGCACAACGTCGGCAACGTTCTCAACAGCGTCAACATCTCCGCGGGCCTGATCGGCGACCGGCTTCGCGCCTCCAAGCTCAAGGGGTTGAGGCGCGCGGTCGGCCTGATGGACGAGCACGCCGACGACCTGGGCGATTTCCTCACGCACGACGCCCGGGGCAAGCTGCTGGTGGGTTACCTGCGCGAACTGGCGCAGACGCTGGAGGCGGAGCAGGCGGCCATCATCGAGGAACTGGTCCTGCTCGCCAGGAGCGTCGATCACATCAAGGAAGTCGTCGCGACCCAGCAATCGTATGCGGGCGCATCGAGCGTCGTCGAATCCTTGAAGGTCGATGACCTGCTGGACGATGCGCTGCGCATGAACGCCAGTGCACTGACCCGTCACAAGGTCGACGTCGTGAAGCAGGTTTCCGGTCTGCCAGCGCTGCCGCTGGATCGACACCGGATCCTGCAGATCCTGGTGAACCTGATCAGCAATGCCAAACACGCGATGAGGGGCGCACCCCCGGGCCAGAGCCCCTGCATCACGCTGGGCGCGGCGCTGCAGCCCGCCGCGGACGGGCATGTCCTGCGCATCACGGTGGCCGACAACGGCGAGGGCATCGCGTCGGAAAACCTCGTCCGCATCTTCGTTCATGGCTTCACCACCCGCAGCAACGGGCATGGCTTCGGCCTGCACAGCTGCGCGCTGGCAGCCCGGGAGATGGGCGGAACGCTGAGTGCGCAGAGCGACGGGGTCGGACAAGGCGCCACGTTCGTCCTGGCGATCCCGATCGTCCCGCAGGAAGGAACGCCATGACACGCGGCCAGAACCGGCGCATCCTGCTCGTCGACGACATGCCGGCGATCCACGAGGACTTCCGCAAGATCCTGGTGCCGCCACCGGCCGACGCCGGGCTCGGCGCCACCGAGACGGCGCTGTTCGGCGACGAGCCGCAGGAGGAGGCGCGAGCCTTCGAGCTCGATTCGGCCTACCAGGGGCAGGAGGCCCTGGTCCGGGTGCAGGCGTCGCTGGCGGCGGAGCGGCCCTATGCACTGGCTTTCGTGGACATGCGCATGCCACCGGGCTGGGACGGCGTGCAGACGATCGAGCGCCTGTGGCAGGCCGATCCGCGACTGCAGGTCGTCATCTGCACCGCCTATGCCGACACCTCGTGGGACGAGGTGCTGGCGACACTCGACGTGCGCGACCGGCTGCTGATCCTCAAGAAGCCGTTCGACGCGATCGAGGTGCGCCAGCTCGCGAGCATGCTGACCGCCAAGTGGCAGATGACGCAGGATGCAGCCGCGCAGCTCACGCGCCTGGAAGACGCGGTCGTCGAGCGCACGCGCGAGATCACGAGCACCAACGAGGCGCTGCAGGCCGAGGTGGCCGAGCGCAAGCACCTGCAGGGGCAGCTGGTGCAGTCGGAGAAGCTCGCCTCGATCGGCCAGCTGGCGGCCGGCGTGGCGCACGAGATCAACAATCCGATCGGCTACATCTTCTCCAACTTCGGCACGCTGGAGGACTACCTCGGCAAGCTGTTCAAGATGCTGGCAGCCTACGAAGCCGCCGAGGCCCAGGTCGGCTCGCCCGATGTCGCCGCGCGGCTGCGCAAGCTGCGCGATGACATCGAGCTGGAGTTCCTGAAGGAGGACATCCCGGTGCTGATGCGAGAGTCCCGGCAGGGCATCGTGCGCGTGCGCCAGATCGTGCAGGATCTCAAGGATTTCTCACGTGCGGATTCCTCGCAGGACTTCCAGCTGGCGGATCTTCACCAGGGCATCGACTCGACCCTGAACGTGGTGGCCAACGAGGTCAAGTACAAGGCGGACCTGGTCAAGGAATACGGCGTGATTCCCGACGTCGAGTGCCTGCCGTCCCAGATCAACCAGGTCGTGATGAACCTGGTGGTCAATGCGGCGCAGGCGATGGGAGAGGAACGCGGCCGCATCGTGATCCGCACCGGCGCGACGGTCGACAACGAGAACATCTGGCTGGAAGTGGGCGACACCGGATCGGGCATTCCGCCGGAGACGCTCAAGCGCATCTTCGAGCCCTTCTTCACCACCAAGCCGGTCGGCAAGGGCACCGGTCTCGGTCTCTCGCTGTCGTACGGGATCGTGCAGAAGCACCACGGCCGGATCGACGTCGACAGCGTCCTGGGCCAGGGCACGACGTTCCGCGTGACGCTGCCCGTGCGCCGCATCACGAGCGCTCCCGCGCTGGATACGCCCTGATGGGTCTATCGACAAGCCTTGCACCTCTCGAGGATGGCGCGCACCATGGCCGCTTGGAAGTGAATCCTGCCATGGGAGCCGTTCATGAATGCATTCAGCGCTGAGTACTTCGCCAATTTTCATCGCTTCGCGAAGCGGCTTGAAGCCGGGCTGGTCGATACCGAGGATGCGAATTTGTTCGAGGTGCGCGGCTTGGTGAAACAGGAGATGAGCGGTGAGCGCAAATGGCGACTCACGGCCGCAGGCCATCGCATGATCGACCTGGGGGTGCCGCCTGCGGGCCATTTCCCGTGAAATCACGGCGTACGCATGGCCAGCCACCAGCGCGGCAGCCCGAACGTCAAGGCATTCGTCGCGTATCTCGAGCAGGTGTTTCCGGGTCCGCCGTGAGTTGAAGGACGCCGCGCGCGTCCTCGCGCAGATCGGCGACCAGCCGCGCGGCCCGCGCCAGGTCGGCCGTTCGATGCCCGTCGGTGAACCGGGCGCGCACCGCATCGACCAGCGCTTCGGCCTCGCCGGCGCGGCCGCCATCGACCAGCAGTTCGGCCAGGCTGAGCGCCGCGCGCAATTCCAGCGCCAGCGCGCCTTGCCGCCGCGCCAGCCCCAGCGACTGCCTGAAGAGCGCTTCGGCGCCTGGACGCGCGTCCTGCCGCAGCAGCTCGCCCTTGATGCGAAGCAGCTCGGGCAGGAACCAGCGTTCTGCTGTCTGTTCGCACAGCGCGAGCGCATCGTCCAGCGTCGCCAGCGCCTCGCCGGGCCGGCCCGCCAGCGCCTGGCCGCGGGCCAGTGCGGCGCTGTAGAACGACTGGCGCAGGCCATATCCCGATGCACGCAGCTGGCCGAGCAGGCCCGCGAGCTCGTCGACGCAGGCACCATCGCCGCGCTCGATGCTGATCATGCCCTGCAGGCAGCGGCTGAGCAGGCACCACACGCTGAGTGCATGCTGCCGCAGGTGCGCGCGCAGGCGCAGCATCAGCGCGTCGGCCGCCGCCAGGTCGCCGGTGTAGAGCGCGATCGGGATGGCGGTGTGCCCCAGCGCATTGCACAGCGAGACCGGGTGGCTCGCGGCCTGCGCACTCTCGACCGCCTCGTGCGCAATGCGCACCGCCTGGTCGGCCAGGCCTTGCAGCCACAGCACGGTGGCCAACGTGCCCCGCGCGACGACGCGCTGGTCGAACTGGAAGCGGGAGATGTCCGCATGCTGCACCGGGTCGGCGTACGCCCGCAGCACCTTCTCCAGGCGCGCGCGGGCGCTGCCCTGCCGGCCGAAGTAGTGCAGGTTGGTCGCGATCAGGCGCTCCGCGCCCAGCCGGTCGGCGGCATCGCCGYGCCGGCGTGCCGCGTTGCGCAGGCGGCGCAGGTAGCCCAATGCCGTGCGGTACTGGCCCGCAAAGACCAGGTAGACCGACAGCCCCCACAAGGTGCGCAGCTGGAATGCGGCATCGCCGCCGTCGTCGGCGTCGCGCAGCGCGGCCTTCCACAGCGCATCGGTCTCGGGGCGCGGCCCGCGCGTGTAGAGCGTGGCGAGCGCCAGCGCCGCGGCCAGCTGCATGCGGTCGCGCAGCGCCAGCAGCGATTGCCGGGCGCCGATCGCCAGTGCCCGTTCCGCGCCGTCGCGGCACTCGTCGAGCAGCGAGAGCTGCGTCCACAGCGGGATCGCGCACACCGTCAACGCGATGCCCAGCCGCGGGTCGCCCGCGGGCGAGAACGCCCAGGCGAGCGCGCCGCGCACGTCGTCGACGCGGTGGCCGTGCGCGGCCACCCAGTCGGCGCTGTGCTGGTGGCGCGCCTCGCGTTCGACGCGCGCCAGCACGTCGACCAGGTGCTCCGCATGGCGCCGGTGCAGGTCGCTCGCCTCCCCGCTGTCGTGCAGCTTCTGCGTGGCGAAGGCGCGCGTGGTGTCGAGCAGCCGGTAGTGGACCTCGGCGCCGCGCACGTCGGCGCAGACCAGCGACTTGGCCGTCAGGCTCTCGACGGCCGCCACCATGTCGCAGTCGTCGCCGGCCAGTGCGGTGGCCGAGGCCAGCGTGAACGAACCGGCGAAGACCGCCACGCGGCGCAGCGCCATGCGGTCGTTGGGCGCCAGCAGGTCGTGACTCCAGGCGAGCGCCGCCGCCAGGCTGCGGTGCCGCGGCGCCACGCCACGTTGTTCGAGCCCGAGCAGGCGCAGCCGGTCTTCCAGCAGCAGCGACAGCTCGCGCAGCGTGAAGGCCTCGACCCGGGTCGCGGTCAACTCGATCGCCAGCGCGATGCCGTCGAGCCGCTCGCAGATGCGGGCGACGACGGGTGCATCCGCATCGGACAGGCTGAACCCGTCGAGGCAGGCCGCGGCGAGCTGAACGAACAACTCGACGGCAGGGAAGGCCAGCGCCTCGTCGGCGGTGAGCTGCGCATGCGGCGGCGGCGCCGGCAACGGGGCCAGGCGGTGCACCGTCTCGCCGCGGATGCGCAAGGGCTCGCGCGTCGTCGCCAGCACCAGCACGCCGGGCGCGCCGGCCACGATGCGATCGACCAGCGCTGCCGCCGCGTCGAGCAGGTGCTCGCAGCCGTCGAGCACCAGCACCAGCCGGCGCGGGCGAAGCGCCGAGACCAGCGCGTCGGCCGCATCGTCGCCATGGATCGCGAACCCGAGCGCGTTGGCCACCGCCATCGGCAGGAAGCGCGGATCGGCCAGCGGGCCCAGGTCGACGAAGTGCGCGCCGTCCGGATGGCCTTCGGCGAGTGCCGCGGCAACCGCCAGCGCAACGCTGGTCTTGCCGATGCCGCCGGCACCGGTGATCGTCACCATGCGCCGCTCGGGCAGCGTGCGCGCCAGTGCCGAGACGACCTCGGCGCGGCCGACCAGGCGCGTGGCGGACTGCGGCAGGCCGCTGCTGCGCGCCGGATGGGCGCTGCCGTCGCGCTCGTCGGTGTCCATGCGGCGCACCGGCGCGACGAAGCGATAGCCCAGCCCGGTGACGTTGGCGATGTAGCGGTGACCGGGCCGGCCATCGCCGAGCGCACGGCGCAGCCCCGCGATCGTGACCTTCAGGTTGCTCGGCTCGACCACCATGCCGGGCCAGGCGCGCGCCATCAGGTCGCGCTTGCTGACGAGGGTGCCGGGCGATTCGACGAGCGTGCGCAGCACCTCGAGGGCCCGGCTGCCCACGCGCACCGGCGTCTCGCCTTCGAGCAGCAGCTGTTGCTGCGCCAGCAGGCGGAACGGCCCGAAGCAGAAGACCCGGTGGGCGGATGCGGGGTGGTTCATTGGGGCTCGATGCCGGCCGCGTGGATCAGGCGCTTCCAGCGGCGGCGGTCGGCAGCGACGAAGGCCGCGACCTCGCTGCGCGGCATCGGCGGGTACGGGATCAGGCCCTTCGCGGCGACCGCCTGCTGCACCGCGTCGCCGGCCAGCGTCGCCGCGATCGCGCGGTTCAGCCGGTCGAGGATCCCGGCCGGTGTGCCGGCCGGTGCGAACAGGCCGTTCCAGGTCGACACCTCGAACGCCAGCCCCAGCAGGCTGGCGACGCTGGAGACGCCCGGCAACCACCGCAGGGCTTCGGTGTCGCACGACGCCAGCACCCGCAGCTTGCCGGCGGCCACCAGCTGCGACACCGCACTCCACGAATCGACCATGAAGGTGGTGCGGGCCGCCACCAGGTCGGCGGTGGCGAGCGGGCCGCTGTAGGGGATGTGCGCGAGCCCGGCAGCACCGACCTGGCGCACGAACAGCGCCGCGGCAATGTGGCTGGCGGTGCCGTGGCCATACGACCCGTAGCTGCTGCTCGTCGCGTGCCTGCGCAGGTGAGCCACCAGCTCGTGCAGCGTGCCGATGCCCTGCAGGCTGCCGACCACCACCACCAGCGGCTGCCGCACGGTCAGCGCGATCGGCGCGAAGGCCTGCTCGGGGTCGTAGGGCAGGGCGGTGAAGAGGTGGGGATTGATCGACAGCGGCGTGGCCGTCGTGTAGAGCAGCGTGTTGCCGTCGGGCGCCGCGCTCGCGACCGATCGCGCACCGATGGTGGCGCTGGCACCGGGCAGGTTCTCGACGACGAACCGGCGGCCCAGCCGGGTGCCCAGGTCCGCTGCGAGCAGCCGGGCGAGCTGGTCGGTGGCGCCGCCCGGTGCGAACGGGACGACGAAGGTGACGGTGTCGCCCGCCAGGCCAGGCGGCCGCGCCCGGCCGGGCAGCGACAGCGCCAGGGCGGCGCCGGCCACGGCCTGGAGGGCCTGCCTGCGCGAAACGTGCGTGAGGGGCAGTCCGAGGTTGCGCATCCCGAGCCGAGAAGTACTCGCGTCCAGAAGGGACGCATTCTCTGCTCAGTGCATCTTCAACACCACCCTCTTCTGTCGGGTCAGGGCCTCTGTCGGGTCATCTCACTCGATCGATCGCAGCAGTTCGACCCGGCGGTTCGACAGCAGCGGAAGGATGCGCTGCACCACCACGCCCTGGTAGTGCGCCGAGGCACGGTGCGCCTCGATCGCGGCCTGGTCGCGGTAGCGCTCGACCAGCAGCAGCTCGCCGGGCGGGTCGATGCCGCGGAAGACGTCGTAGCCCAGGCAGCCCGGCTCGGCGAGCGTGGGCGGGCGCAACTCGGCGACCAGTGTCAGCACGCTGTCGACCGCGCCGGCATTCGCCTGCCAGCGTGCGACGACGGTGATCGGTCCTGTCGTGTTCACCGAAGATCCTTGCGGAGAACCTCCACGATCGCCTGCGCGAGCGGGCCGGCCGACGCCGGGTTCTGCCCGGTCATCAGCCGCCCGTCGACGACGACCCGGGGCTGCCAGACCGCGGTCGACTCGTACTTCGCGCCTTCCTCGACCAGGGCGCTTTCCAGCGCGAACGGCACGTCGTCGCTGGCATAGCCGTCTTCCTCGGCATTCGAGAACGACGTGAGCCGCCGCCCGCGCACCAGCGGCGTGCCGTCTTCCAGCCTCACCCCGAGGAACGCGCACGGGCCGTGGCAGACGGCGGCCACCACGAGGCCGGCGTTCCAGGCGCGGGCGACGGCGCGCTTCACGTCGGGATCCGTCGCGATGTCGGCCATCGGGCCCAGCCCGCCGGGGATGAAGACGGCGTCGTAGTCCAGCACGTCGACCTGGGACAGCCGGCGGCTGCGCGCCATCCGCCGGATCGAGCGGCTTGCGCGAAAGGCGCGATGCGCGGCGTCCTTCTCGTCGAAGGCATCCTCGTGCGGCTGGCCGCCCCGCGGCGACACGTACTCCACCGCGACGCCGGACTGGTCGAAGACCTCGAACGGGTGGGCCACTTCCGAAAAGAAGAAGCCGGTGGCGCGGTGGTGGGGGCCGATCACGGCCGTGTTGGTCATGATGAACAGGACGTGCGGGACGCTCATGGGGATCTCCTTGAATTTCAGTGCGGCATGCCCTCGAACTGCGGCAGTTCGAGCGGGAGGGCCCACGCCAGGCGGCGCTTCGTGAACATCTCGACCATCGGTTCGATCCCTGCCGGCTGGTCGAGGCTGCCGAGCGTGACGAAGACCGTTCCGGGGAAGCTCTCCAGGTGGGTGGAAAACACCCGCGCACCGCAGTCAGGGCAGAAGTTCCGATCCAGCCCCTTGCCCGACTCGGCGATGTAGTGAAACGCCTTGGGTCGGCCGCTGATCAACCTGAAGTCGCTCTCGGGCACGCCGAAGAAGGTGGCGGCCTCGCCCCCGGTGGCGCGCTTGCAGTCCAGGCAGTGGCACACGGCAACGAAGCCGGGATCGATGTCGAACTCGAACTTGACACTGCCGCAGGCACATTGCCCCGTGTGCTTCTTCGCCATGACACGCCCCTTCGCTCGGATGCCGACGAGTGTAGGAAGGCGGGCCGCGGCAGGTGGTTAATTCGGGTCAAACGATGGCCGTGGAACATTGACCGCGCTTTACCACCGTCATCGCCCGGAAAACCTCAGTCGATCAATTGACCGTCATCCGCGTGGAACGGAAACGGCCCCTCGAACCGGCCGATCGGCATGGCATGGCTGACGACGTCCCCCTCCTCGGACCACGCGTGCACCAGAAAGCCGGGCGGCTCCATCGCGAACGCCGAGGGTGCGTCTTCGGCGAGATCCAGGCACACTTGGTGCGCCGTCGACGGCGCCGTCATCGCGATCGTGTTCGCCCACGGCGCCTGGATCAGGCGATGCAGGTGCCCGCAGATCACGCGGCGCACCTGCGGATGGCGGGCGACGACAGCCGCCAGCGCACCGCCTGGATCGCGCAGCCCGATCTCGTCCATGTGCCCGATCATCGTGCGGAACGGCGGGTGGTGCATCGCGATGAGGGTGGGCGTCACCGTGTCCTGCGCCAGCAGCTGCGCCAGTTGCTCGAGGCGCGCCGCGCAGACCTCGCCGTGAGAGGCACCCGGCACGACGGTGTCGACCGTGACCAGCCGCAGCCCGCCGAGGTCGACCGCGTACTGCACGAACGGCGTGCCGTTGCGCAGCCAGGCGTGCCCGGGGAATGCCCCGCGCAGCGCCTCGCGTTCATCGTGGTTGCCGGGCAGCAGGTAGATGGGGCACTCGATCGGCTGCAGCAGCTCACGCAGGTGCTGGTACTCGTCGGGCCGGCCGAAGTCGGTCAGGTCGCCGGTCAGCACCACCGCCTGCGGCGCCTGCTTCAGCCGGCCCACCGCCTGCACGGCCTCGCGCAGGAAACGGGCCGTGTCGACGCGGCCGTAGGCCTGGGTGCCGGGCAGCTTGATGTGCGGATCACTGAGTTGGACGAGCGTTCGGATCATGGGGGCTTCACGGTGGGGTTATTTCACGATGAGGTGGCGGGCATCAGGTGCGCCGGATTCACGTCCAGGCCCACGGCGTCCCCGGCCACGAACGGCGATTCCTTGCCGGCCTCGCAGAGGATCTCACCCTGGTCGGGCGTGTGCAATTGCAGCTGCACCCGCTCGCCGAGGAAGACGCGGCGCGCGACCTGCGCCGCGCCGCCGGGGTGCAAGGCGATGTCTTCCGGCCGCAGCAGCAGCTCGGCCGCAGCGGCGCAGCCGGGCGGGCAGGGCAGCACCTGGCCGGCGAGGCGCACGATGCCGTCCGACACGTCCTGCGCACTGCGGCGCAGGCGGTTGACGCGCCCGAGGAACTCGGCGACGAAGGGGTGGGCGGGCCGCCGGTACAGCGACTCGGCATCGCCCACCTGCACGATGCGCCCGGCGTGCATCACGGCCAGCCGGTCGGCCAGCGCCATCGCTTCATGCTGGTCGTGCGTCACGTGCACGGCGGTGATGCGCAGCCGGCGCAGCAGGCCGGCGAGCTCGCTGCGCACCGATTCCTTCAGCTTGGCGTCGAGCGCGGTCAGCGGCTCGTCCAGCAGCAGCACGCGCGGCTGCACCGCCACGGCACGGGCGAGCGCGACACGCTGGCGCTGCCCGCCGGACAGCTGCGCCGGCCGGCGCTGCTCCAGGCCGTTCAGGCGCACCAGGTCGATCAGCTCGCCGACCCGGCGGCGCACCTGCTCGCGCGGCAGGCGCCGGATCGCGAGGCCATAGCCGATGTTGGCTTCGACGCTCATCTGCGGGAACAACGCATAGTGCTGGAACACCATGCCGACGCCGCGGGTCTCGATCGGGCGCCGGGTCACGTCCTCGTCGTTGAAGCGGATGCTGCCGCCGGCGTCGGGCGCGACGAGGCCGGCGATCACGCGCAGCAGCGTGGTCTTGCCGCAGCCCGAGGGGCCGAGCAGTGCCAGCACCTCGCCCGGCTCCACCTGCAGCGAGGTGGCCTGCAGCGCTGGCGCGGCGCCGCCGTAGGTCTTGGCACAGCCGAGCACCGCGATGCGGGTCGGGGCGGAGGGTTCAGGCAGCGGAGCCATGTTTTCTTTCGATCCGGTGGGCCACCGCCTGCATGCCCCAGAGCACCGGCAGGATGACGAGGAAGAACAGCAGCGTGTAGGCCGAGCCGATCTCGATGCGCATCGACGCATAGCTGTCGGCCAGGCCCACCGGCAGCGTGCGCGTGAGCGGCGTGTGCAGCATCCAGGTGAGGTTGAACTCGCCCATCGACAGCGTGAACACCATCAGGCAGCCGGCGACGATGGACGGGGCGACAGCAGGCAGCAGCACGCCGAGGAAGCGCTGCGCGAAGCCCGCGCCCAGCGAGCGGGCCGCTTCGTCGAGCGAGGCCAGCTCATCGCGCCGGAAGGCCGCTGCCACGGTGCGCACCATGAAGGGCAGCGTGAAGATGACGTGCCCGACCAGCACGAAGGCGAAGCTCTGGCGAAAGCCGCGCAGCTCGCCATACGCCAGGATCAGCGCCAGCGCGGTGGCCAGCCCCGGCACCGCGACGGGCAGCGTGATGAGCTCCTCGAAGGCGCGGGCCGCCCGCGAGCGGCTGCCGGCCAGCGCCCAGGCGCACGGCACGCCGGCCGCCAGCGTGCAGGCCACGCAGGCGAGGGCGAGCAGCACCGAGCGCCACGCGGTCGAGCCGTACAGCGCCCAGACCTCCAGCAGCCAGCGGGTCGTGAGCCCGCTCGCCAGCCCGGCGCTGAAGTTGTTGACCAGCCCGGCGCCGACCGACAGCAGCATCGGCAGCACGGTAAAGACCGTGACGAGGGCGGTGAGGCCCAGCAGCCACGGCGATTCGATTCGCTGTAGCTGCCTCATGCCGCCGCTCCCGCCGGCCGGGCCGCCACGCGCTGCGCCACGAACAGCACGGCCCAGGTCATCAGGCCGAGCGCCAGCGACAGGCTGGCGGCGGTCTTGAAGTTGGCGTAGTTGGTGAACTCGTTGTAGATGGTGATGGGCAGCACCTCGAAGCGGCTGGCCAGCGTGAAGGCGGTGCCGAAGGCGCCCATCGCGGTCGCGAAGATCATCGCGCCGCTGGCCATCGCGGTCGGCGCGAGCGCCGGCAGCCACACGTCCACGGCCACCTGCCAGCGCGATGCGCCGAGCGAGCGCGCCGCTTCTTCCAGCTGCGGCTCCAGCGTCTCGGCCGCGGCGGTGAACGCGGCGACCGCCCTCGGCAGCGAGAAGTACAGGTAGGCGAGGAACAATCCCGCGAAACCGTACGCGAACGTGATGCGCTCGCCGAACAGCGATTCGCTGATCGACGCGACCGGCCCTTGCCGGCCGCCGATCAGGATCACGAAGAAGGCGACCACCACGCCCGGGAACGACAGCGGCAGCGTCAGCACCGACAGCAGCAGGCGCCGTCCGGCGAAGCGCCGGCGCCCGAGGTACAGGCCGACGCCGGCGGCCAGCAGCAGCGCGGCCGCCGTGACCGCGAGCGAGAGTCCGGTGGTCTGCAGCAGGCTGCGCAGGTAGCGCGGCTCGGTGAGCACCGCGGCATAGGCGGCCCAGCCGCCGGCCGCGGGCAGGGCGGCCAGCCGCGCCATCGGCAGCAGCCAGAAGGCCGCGAACAGCGCGACCGCCGGCGCCAGGCAGAACGCAGCGATCACTGGGCTTCGCGCAGGTAGCGTTCGGAGAAGGCCTTCTGCACGTCGGCCATCTTCACGTAGTCGACCGGCTTCGCGCGGGCGTAGTCGGCGGCCGGCAGGAAGCGCGACTGCGCATCCTTCGACATCGCCGAGGCGCGCACCGGGCGCAGGTAGGCGTTGGCCCAGATCGCCTGGCCTTCGTTCGACAGCACGAAGTCGAGCGTCTTGCGGCCGTTGTCGCCGTTCGGGTTGTGCGCGGTGAGGCTCATCACGTAGGGCACGACGACCGAGCCTTCGGCCGGGATCACGAACTCGACGTTGGCCTTGTCCTTGTACTTCGCGCGGTAGGCGTTGAAGTCGTAGTCGAGCAGGATCGCGATCTCGCCCGACAGCACGCGCGAGTACGAGGTCTGCTTCGGCACGATCGGCTCGTTCTTCTGCAGCGCCTTGAAGTACTCGATGCCGGGCGCGAAGTTGTCGAGCGTGCCGCCGCGCGCCTGGTTCACCGCCACCGCACCGACATAGCCGACAAAGGCCGAGGCCGGATCGAGGTAGCCGACCAGGCCCTTGTACTGGGGCTTGAGCAGGTCGGCCCAGCTGCGCGGCACCGGCTTGCCCTTCAGCGCGTCGACGTTGACCATGAACCCGAGCGTGCCGGAGTGGATCGCGAACCAGTGGCCCTCGGGATCCTTCAGGCCGTCGGGGATCTCGGCCCAGGCCGCCGGCTTGTACGCGGCGGTCACGCCTTCCTTCTTGGCCTGGATGCCGAAGGTCACGCCGTAGTAGGCGACGTCGGCCACCGGGTTGGCCTTCTCGGCCACCAGCTGCGAGAGCGTCTGGCCGGAGTTCTTGTTGTCCGGCGGCACCGTGATGCCGGTCTTCTCTTTCAGCGCGCGCAGCTCGCTTGCCCAGTCGGCCCATTCCGGCGGGCAGTTGTAGCAGATGGCCGTCTGCGCGAACGCACCGGCGCTGGCCAGCAGGGCGGCCGCGGCGACGCCGCGAAGGATGAGGCGAAGGGGTTTCATCGGGGTACTCCTTGGGTGGACTTCAGGGGATGTCAGGAAAGGGATGGCATCGGGCCGAGCGACTCGAGGGCGCGCAGTTGGTGGGCCAGCGTCATGCTGTCGGCCGCGCTCGGGAACCCGCCGCGTTCGATGGCGCCGACCAGCCAGCGCACGCACTCGTGGCCGATGCCAGCATTGGGTTGGGCGATCGACGCGAGCGACGGGCTTAGGTCGGCGCCGATGCCGATGCCGTCGAAGCCGACGACGCTGAGGTCCGCCGGCACCGACAGCGCGGCCAGCGCCGCGGCGCGCAGGCAGCGCACCGCCAGCAGGTCGTTCGAGCAGACGATCGCGGTCGGGCGCACCGGCCTGCGCAGGCGCACGGCGAGGGTGTCGGCAGCCGACACGACGAACGGCACCTCGATCAGTTCGGGCCCGGCATCGATCGCGCGCATCGCCTCCTCGTAGCCCCCGAAGCGCTGGCGCGCCCGGTCGGAGGCCGCGAGCGTGCCGCTGAGCATCGCGATGCGGCGGTGGCCGTCGCGCACCAGCCGCTCGACCAGCTCGCGCATCGCGACGCGGCCGTCGACCGAGACGCAGGGGTGGTCGGCATGCCGGTTGTAGGCCAGCACGTAGGGCAGGCCGGCGCGCCGCAGGTGATCGAGCGTCGCCGACCCGGCGGCGTTCGCCACCGTCAGGATGACGCCGTCGACCGCTCGCGCGATCAGGGCCCGCGCGCCGTGCTGCTCACGCTGCTCGTCGTAGTCGGTGGTCGCGGGAAGGATCGAGAAGCCGGCCTCGGCAGCCGCCATCGCGATGCCGGCCAGGCACTCGGCGAAGACCGGGTTGTGCAGCGTCGGCAGCAGCACGCCGAGCGTCCGGCTGCGGCTGGTGCGCAGCGTTCGGGCGCTCAGGTTCGGCACGTAGCCCAGCGCGTCGGCAGCGGCTGCGACGGCCTGGCGCGTGGCGGGCGTCACCAGGTCGGGCGAGTTGAAGGCGCGCGACACGGTGGCGATGGACACGCCCGCTCGTTGGGCGACGGCAATGATGCTCACTCGGGGGACCGGGGCTCGATGTAAAGGTTTTCATTGGAGCCGCGTGTCGTGACGGCCGCATGACTGCGGCGTGACATCCCGTCGTGTTGACAGGCCCCTAGTCGGCCTGTGCCGCTGCACCGAGCAGCTGTTCAGCCGCTTTCAGCAAGGGCCAGGCGAGCACGGCGTTGCAGCTTTCGCTCGTGCACAGCGCTGCATCGAGCAGGGGCTCGGCGCCCAGGATCTGCAACCACCGTGCGTGCCCGTTCGCCGGCGAGCCATGCGAGAAGACACAACACTCCAGAAGTGCCGGTGCCAGCCTGGCGGCAACCGCCACGGCCGCCGTCGTGATGAACCCACCGACGACGATCACGCGGCGCTGTCGCGCCGCCTGGAGCACCGCCCCGACGAGCGCGGCGATCTCCAGGCCCCCCAGGGCTGTCAGGGCTGCCACCGGGCTGGAGATGCCGGCATGCAGATCCAGTGCGCCCTGCAGCACCGCGAACTCCCTCGCCCGACCCGCATTGCCGAAGCCCGTGCATTCGGCGATCGGCACGCCGGTGAGCCGGCTCATCAACAAGGCAGCCGCCTCGTTGCCCATGCCGGTCTCTCCCAGCAGCAACACATTGCCCGGCAGCCGGGTGACCAGGCGGGTACCGCGCGCCATCGCGGCACGGCATTGCCCGACCGTCATGGCGGCACCCCGGCTGCTGTCCAGGGTGCCCCGCGCCATCTTGATCCGGATCAACTGCAGGTGCGGCTCGAAATCGGCGTGCAAGCCGCAGTCGACCACCGTCAACGCCAGGCCGTTGCGGCGCGCGAACATGGACGCGACCGTGTTGCCGGCCAGGAGGTTGCGCACCCGCAGCGTCGCCACATTCGCCTGATAGACCGAAGCCGTCCGCGCCACGATGCCGTGGTCGGCGGCGAAAACCACCAGCTGGGGCTTCTGCAGCTGCGGCCGCGCCGAACCCTGGATCTGCGCCAGCTTCTGGGCCAGCACCCCGACGCCGCCGTGCACACCGCCGGAGCCGGGCACCTGGCCGATGGCATGTCGCACCCGTTCAGCCAATGCGGGGTCGTAGAGGCGCGGGATGTCGTCGGTGGCGATCATGGTGTGTCAAGCCCGTTGACGCTCGCGGCTGGCGCGCGCCACCGGCCTCCTACTTCAGCAACGACAGCGTGCCGACGTTGAAGCTCACCGCGCGGTCCCCCACCGGTTCGGGCGCGTCGGCAATCTCGATGGCGGTGAGGGCCTCCAGCGTCGACTTGACGTCAACGCCTTCGGCACCGCAGTACTGCGGCGCTGCGAACTGCGAAAACTCGATGCGGTACTCCGTGACCTGGGGTTTCACCGGCAGCATCAGGATCGGGTAGCAGCCCCGTTGCTGGACGGCCGGGTCGTTCCCCACGAGGCGCAGGCGCAGCTGTCCCACCGTGTGGCCCGCCAGGAGAACCCGCAACGCCTTGTACTCGGTGGCCACCACCGGTCGCTGCGAGACCAGCACGATCCCGACGCCGGCCCATTGGCTCCCACCGCGGGTGTTGAACTGCCCCGTGATGTTGAGCACGCCGTTGTTGCGAACCGTGATGTCCCCCAGCGTTGCGTCGCCCGGCCTTTCGGCATAGATCAACCCCTCGATGAAGCCGCCCTCCACGGCGGCCGTCGTGCCGTTGAATGCGGTCCAGAGGCGCTCGGCCCCGGCCACCGTCACCGGTGGAGGGGAAACCGGCGTCGCGGTGCTCGCCGGGGCCAGTGCGAGCACCGGAGCAGGCGCGGGCGCGGGTGCCTCGGCCGGCGCCGCGCGGGGCACCTGCGGCTTCGGTGTGGCCGCTGCCGCCGCGGTGCCGCGCCGAGGTGCCGTGACCGCGTGGGCGGGCGCTTCGGCTGCCTCCCGGCGCAGCTTGACCTCGACCCGGCCTGCTTCGAGGATGCGTCGGAACGGGTTCTCGGCCAGCCGCTTCGCCTGGTCATCGGCCTTGTCCGGGCTCGGCATGTTGGCCGGCACCTGGGCCGTCGCCTCGAGGGCCGGCGCAGCCAACGCGGTGGCCAGCCCGCAGGTGAGCAGAGTGATGTGGTTCAGGTGGCGCATGGCTTGCCCTCTCGACTCAGCGAGCCAGTCCGATGGCACCCACGCCGAAGCTCACGGTGCGGTCACGCATCGGCGCCGCGGCTTCGGCCACTTCGATGCCGGTCAGGCTCTCCAGCGTGGGCTTGAGCGCGACACCCTTGGGGCCGCAATAGCCTTCGGGGGCGAAGCGCTCCAGCGCAATCCGGTACTCGGCCACTTCGGGCTTCACGGCTTGCCACACCATCGGGTAGCAGCCGAGCCGCTGCGTGGCCTCGTCCGGTCCGACGAGCCGCACGCGCAAGCGGGTGCTGGTTGCCGAGCTGAGCCGGATCGTCAGGAACCTGTAGTCGCCGGCTTTCACCGGAATCGATCTCGGCGCGCCGATGTTGACCCCCAAACCACCCCACTGGCTGGCGCCCTTGCCGAAGAATTGCCCGGTCACGGCGAGGACATCGCCGTGCACGGCCGGCGGCGATACCAGCGCATCGCCTTGCTTCTCGGAAAAGGCAAAGCTGGTGATCACCCCCCCCTCCGGCGTGCGTGACGGGTTCTTGAACGTCGTCGCCCACAACCGATCGGCCGAGTCGGCCTGCACGTTGGGCGCCGCGGCCTGCGACGCGAGCGGCACGACCAGGGGCTTGGGAGCCGGCTCGGCTTGGGAGCCGGCCCGGAACTGGGCACATGCGCCCAGCAAGGCACACGCCGCAGGGGCGAGGAAGGGGCCGAACTTCATGTCATCTCCTTGTTGGTTGGCTCAGCGCCGATCACTGACCCGACAGCAGGACAGGCTTGCCGATGACCACGGACACCGCATCCAGGCCCGCGCTGCCCTTGAGCTCGCGGATCTGGAACTGCTTGAGCCTGGTCAGGGCCAGCGCGGTGTCAGGACGCGTGGCGCTCGCAGCGGCGCAGTTGGCATCCGGGTTGTTGGCCAGGCTGAACGACGAGAACGGGATCACGCGCGTGGCGGCGGTGCCGCTCAGGCCGGTGACCACGTAGCTCGGGAAGCAGCCGTCATCCACGGCATCGGCCGACTGCAGCATCAGCACGACCTGGCTGTTGCTGGTGGAGGCCAGGTTGATGCTCAACGCGGGCCAGCCGGACACGTCGCTGGTGGCGGTCAGGGGCAGCACGGCCACGGTGGCAGCCCAGGACTCGGTGGCGGAAGTCCGATGGCCGGTCAGCGTGTACGCCGAGGCGCTTTCAGCAAGCGCGTTCCCCGTGGCGCCGGTGCCGTACTCGAACGAGAACGGGCCCGTGATCGACACGGCCGACGTTGCCGGTGCGGCAGGCTTGGGCGCGAAGGCGATGCTGCCCAGGTGGATCCCCACGGTGGCGGAACCGGTGGCCGGGAGGGCCTCGTCCGACACCTCGATGGCCCCGATGTTGGCCAGCGTGCCGGCCAGCGCCGGGTTGGTGGCGGTGGGGCCGGTGCAGAAGTCGGGCAGCTTGAAGTTGGCCTCGGTCAGCGCCAGCTCGTAGTTCGTCTGGGTGGCCGTGACGGTCACGCTGGCCGCCGGCACGCAACCGTTGGGGGTCGAGCCCAGCGCCTTGATCTTGAACTTGAGCGTCTTGTTGGTGCCGGTCGAAGCCAGCGAGAACTGCACCTTGGTCGCGCCGGACTGAACCTGGTTGCGATCGGCATCGCGCAGCGGGACTTCGATGCCCACGCCGCCGAAGGTGCTGCCGCCGGTGTTGCTGAAGCTGCTGCTGACGTTCAGGAGGTTGTTGCTGACACTCAGCACCGGTGCGCTCGGCAAGTCACCCGCCTTCTCGGCATAGGCGAATGCCGAGGCCGTCCGCCCCTGGTCGGTGCTGCCGTCGGCCGCGGTGAACGACGCGACGACCTGCCCATTGATGGTGACCGGCACGGCGGGCGAGGGCGCGGGCACAGAGCCGGTGGGCGGCACGGGGGTGCCGCCGCCGCCGCAGCCTGCAAGCAGGAGGAACAGGGTGGAGAGGGCGGCCAGGCGATGGGAGTTGTCGATGTTCATGGGATCTTCTTTGCTGTGGGGGGTGGGACGATTGCCCGTACGTGGCGGGCGGACGGATCAGCGTTGCGCCGCGACGTGGCGAACGCGGGAAATCAACGTGGAGACGCTCATCGGCCGTACAGGGCGTCTCTCAGGTCGGCACGGAACGCGCCGGCACCCGAGGGGTCGTAGACGCCGAAGCCCGAGGCCAGCTCCCAGTAGTGCCAGCTCATGCCGCGCGCCTCGATCAGGTCGCGCATGGCACGGGAGTAGCGCACCCGCGCGGCACTGTCCGCGGCCGAGAATGACCCGAACTCGCCGACGAAGACCGGGTAGCCGACCTTCGTGCCATAGGCTTTCGCGACGTCCAGGCCCCAGGTCATCTTCGACAGCTGGTCCGCCGTGCAGCAACTCTGCCCGACAGGCAGCGCAGGTGTGACCCACGTGGCCCCCTGGTGAGTGAAGTTGAACGGTTCGTAGTTGTGGACCGTGAGGATCAGGTTGGCGTCGTTGGGCAGCACGAGCCTGGGCAGGTCGGCCGCGCTGTTCCAACTGGTCGGGCCGACGACGATCAGGCGTTGCGGGTTGTCGCGGCGAATCACGCCGACCGCCCGCGCCATCAGGTCGTTCCAGCGATCGGTCAGGTTGCCGTGCGGCTCGTTGTAGACCTCCAGGATCAACCGGTCGCTGCGATTCTTGTAGCGAGCCGCGATCTGCCGCCACATCGCGAGGAAGCGCACTTCCACCACGGCGGGGTCCACCGAGCGCTCATTGGCGTCCAGCACGTCGCCGTCCAGCTGGCGATAGTGGTGCATGTCGAGCAGCACGTGGACGCCTTTGTCCAGCAGGCGGTCGACCACGCTGTCCACGCGTGCGAAGAAGGCCGGGTCGATCACCGCCGCAGCATCGGCCGAGGCGTGGTTGCTCCACCGGACAGGCAGCCGAACGCTGTCGAAGCTGCCGCCATCGAGCAGATCGATGAAGCGTTGCTCCACGGTCAGGCCCCAGTCGCCTTCTCTCGGCGGCTCGAGCATGTTGCCGAAGTTCACCCCGCGACCGAGTGCTGCCGCAGCGGCGCTGGCT
>NZ_JBFUFQ010000041.1:0-36386 GCF_056403355.1 Rhizobacter sp. P2_H3
TGGCGCGGGTGGCGGCGCCGAGCGAGGTGCGCACCCGCAACGCCGTCTTCAAGCTGGCGGGCTTCGACGAGCTGCCCGGCTGGCAGCAGGACGACCTGCGCGCCGGCTGGGGCGCGTTCCGCAATTCGTGCGAGGCGCTGCGCAAGCGCGACGAATGGCGCGAGATCTGCGACGCGTCGCAGCGCGTGCCGGCCGCCGACACGGCGGCGATGCGGGGCTTCTTCGAGAGCCGTTTCTCGCTGCTGCGCATCCTGAACACCGATGCGAGCCGCGAGGGCGACATCACCGGCTACTTCGAGCCGCTGCTGGACGGCCAGCGCCAGCGCAGCGCCGTCTACGACGTGCCGGTGCTGGGCGTTCCGCGCGACCTGTACACGATAGACTGGTCGAGGGTGCCGAAGGCGCAGCGGCGCGGCGTGATCGCGGTGCGTCCGGACGGCAACCAGCTGGTGGTGCTGCCGGCGCCGCAGGCCGGCAGCTACGCGATGGACCTGCGCCGCTTCGAGCTGGACGACCGGGATCGCCGGCTGCGCGTGCGGCTGACCGGCAGCGGGGCCACGGCCCGTGCCGAGCCGTACTACACCCGGGGCGAGCTGGAGGCGCTGAACCTGCCGCAGGACATCGGCGCGCCGGTGCTCGCCTGGGTGGCCGACGGGCTGGCGCTGTATGCGATGCAGGTGCAGGGCTCGGGGCGCATCCGCCTGCCCGACGGCAGCATCCTGCGGGTGCAGTACGCCGAGCAGAACGGGCATCCGTTCAAGCCGTTGCGGGTGGCAGCGGTCAAGAGCACGAAGGTCGTGACGCGCGGCACCGGTGCGGCGGCGGAGCAGCCGCAGGAGTTCGTGCTGGAGGACGACGAGGCGGTGGCGGATGAAGCACCGGTCGTGACGCGAGGCGGCAAGCCCGTGCCGGCGGCGCCGCGCAGCCCGTCGCGGGCATCGGACAGCCTCGTCGACCAACTGCTTGGCGGCGCAAAGGCGCCGGCAGCAGCGTCTGCGAAGGCGCCGGCGCGAGTCACACAGGGCCGGCTGGTATCCGACCCCAGCTATGTGTTCTTCAAGCCGGTGACCGACCGCCCGGCGGCCGAGGGCCCGCAGGGGGCGCTGGGCGTGCCGTTGACGGCGGGGCGTTCGGTAGCGGTCGACCCCAGGGTGACGCCGCTCGGCTACCCGGTGTTCCTCAGCGCGCCGGCGCCGTCGGGCTCGGCGATCCAGGTGCAGCGGTTGGTGTTCGCACAGGACACCGGCGGCGCGATCCGCGGTGCGGTGCGGGCCGACTATTTCTGGGGCTTCGGCTCCGAGGCCGGGCAGAACGCCCGAAGCACGAAGCACCGCGGGCAGATGTGGGTGTTGTTGCCGACGGCGGAGGCGAAGCGGCTTTCCAGCAGCCGGATCGTCACGCGGGGTGGCGCAGTCGCTTCCGACGTCGAGCCGGGGCAGTGCCTGGTGGCTGACGGAGACTTCTGCTCAGAGGCCGACTGATTTTGCAGAGCACCCGCACGCTCGTCGGTCACTTCAGTCTTTTCCCCCCRACAAGAGCKGGTGGTGCTTGGCGTCGCGGCGGGTGAGGGGCTGGGCTGGGGGCGATTTCTGAGGCGACGAAGAAGCTTGGCTTCGGGGGTGGCGCGCGCCAGCGCGCTTCGTAGACATGCTCATCGCCACTGTTTGACCACAACGAACGAAGTGAGTGGAGGGAGTTTGGCGATGCACCCCCGAAGCCGAGCTTCTTCGTGGAGTCGGCGCCMCCTGGGGCGACGACCGCCTCGGCATGAGCCACCAGCCCAGCCCCTCACCCGCCGCGACGCGACGCGGAGGACGACCGAACGACCGACCCAGGCATCCAATCCAGCAACGCCTGAACCAGATCCTGCGGATCGATCGGCTTGCTGACGTGCGCATTCATGCCAGCCGCGAAGCACTCCTGCCGGTCCTCGTCCATCGCCGCGGCCGTCATCGCGATGACCGGCAGGTGCTCGCCCTGCGGCAACTGCCGGATCACCCGCGTCGCCTGCGGCCCGTCCATCTCCGGCATCTGCATGTCCATCAACACCAGGTCGAAGGGGGCCTTGCGGACCCACTCCACCGCCTCCAGCCCGTTGTTCGCGACCGTCACCTCGAGCTCGCCGAGGGCCAGGAAGGCGAGCGCCACCTGCTGGTTCACGAGGTTGTCCTCGGCCAGCAGCACGCGCGCGCCGCGCAGCGGCTTCAGCTGCTCGGCGTAGCCGGCACTGCGCGACACCGCTGGCGTGCCCTTCGCCGGCTCGCCGCGCTGCAGCCGCACCACCGTGTCGAACAGCCGCGACGGCGTGACCGGCTTGCTCAGCACGCCCGTCAGCGGCAGCTCGCCCAGCGCCTCGCTGACCCGCTCCAGCGTGTGCGGCGTCGCCATCGCGACGATCGCCAGCGGCGGCGCGCCGCGCTCGGCCATGAGGCGCCGCGCCTCGTGCACGAAATCGAGATCCGCCGAACGCCAGTCGAGCAGCAGCAGCTCGTACGGCGACTGCGCATCGGCACGCTTCAGCTTGTGCATCGCGTCGCCCGCGAAGGCCGCGCTGCCCACCTGGAAGCGCCAGCTCTGCAGCACCTGCTGCAACACCACGCGCGCGGTCGGCTGGTTGTCCAGCACCAGCGTGCGCATGCCGCGGATCGCATGCAGGTCGATGCGCTCGGCACCCTCGTGCGCCAGCCCGAAGCGGGCGTTGAACGTGAACAGGCTGCCCTCGCCGGGCGCACTGCGGACCTCGATCGTGCCGCCCATCAGCTCGACCAGCCGCTTGCAGATCGCCAGCCCCAGCCCGGTGCCGCCATAGCGCCGCGCGGTGCTGCGCTCGGCCTGGCTGAACACCTGGAACAGCTGCCCCGCCTGCTCGGGCGTCAGGCCGATGCCGGTGTCGCGCACGCCGAAGCGCAGCTCGACGCCGTCCTCGTCACGCGACAGCAGCGCGGCACTGACGACGATCTCGCCACGCGACGTGAACTTGATCGCATTGCCGACCAGGTTGTTGAGCACCTGCGTCAGCCGCAGCGAGTCGCCCAGCAGCCGCTGCGGAATGGCCTCGTCGATCTCGAACACCAGCTCCAGCCCGGCCTCCTCGATCTTCACGGCGAACAGGTTGCCGACGTTCTCGATCGTTTCCTCCGGGCTGAACTCCTCGCTCTCCAGCACCACGCGGCCGGCCTCGGCCTTCGAGTAGTCGAGGATGTCGTTCAGCAGCGAGAGCAGGGCCTTCGACGAGGTCTGCACCTTGTTGAGATGGCCGCGCTGCTGCGCTTCGAGCCGGCCGTCGAGCACCAGCTGCGTCAGGCCGATCACGGCGTTCATCGGCGTGCGGATCTCGTGGCTCATGCTGGCGAGGAACAGGCTCTTCGCCGCATCGGCGGCCTGCGCCTGGTCACGGGCCAGGGCGAGTTCACGGCCGCGCCGGCGCTCGTCCGCATGGGCCTGCGCCAGGCGCGCGTACATCCAGCCGTTCTCCAGCAGCAGCTCGTACAGCACCACGCTGCAGGTCAGCAGACCGTACAGCCGGCCGGCGTAGAAGCCCAGGTCGTAGCGGCCGCCGTTCAGCATCGCCGACAGCGCGGTGTCGAACAGCCAGGCGCACAACGCCACCATCAGCCAGCGGTCGAGCACCGACTGGCGGCGCTGCTGCCACAGCAAGCCGAGCGTCAGCACCGTGACGACGCAGATCACCCCGACCATCCCGCGCAGCAGCGGCGTCGATTGCGAGCCCTGCATCACCGCCGGCAGCAGCGACGCACCCGCGGTTGCCAACGCGATCAGCCCCAGCGCCAGAGCGACCGTGAACAGCGGCACCGCGAACGGGTGCGAGGCGGCACGCGGGCCGCGGCGCGGCCACGCATAGGCCAGCACGAACAGCGGAAAGCCCAGGTGCCAGAACAGGTAGATCCACGCCGTGCTGTGCGGCCCCGCACCCAGCAGGCCCTCGGGCGCGAACAGCTCCGGGAAGCTCAGCGCATGGCCGACCACCAGCAGGGCCGCGAACAGGTAGCCGCTCGCCAGCACCGCCAGCGGCCGCGCCCGCAGCACGCGCGACTGGCCGAACAGCAGCACGGCGGTGATCAGGTCGTTGACGACCACCGCGGTTTCATAGAGGGCGATGAAGCTCGGGAAGGGCGCCAGCTTGACCTTTGCAAACGGTGCCAAGGCCAGGAACAGCAGGACGGAGACCACGATGATGGTCGTTGCGCGACGGCGCTGCGCCGGGCTGGCCGCCTGGTCCGGCAGGAACGCCGGGCCGTCATCGTCGGATGCTGCCGCGGGATCGTGCCCGATGGACGGCACGGCGGCGTCATGACTGATCCCCACGCCACCTCCCTGTCGACCGGCATGCCGGCCTGTGCGTGCGTATGTTCGTGTGCGTCTGATGAGCCCTTCCCTTATGCCCGGAAGTCGCGGTGCGTGCAACAAATGAAACCCGAAGGGAAGCCCCGTTGAAACACGCCGGCCGCACACTGCGGCACGACATCCCCGACCGAGCGAGGCCCCCATGAGCGATTCCCTGTTCCTGCCGCGTGAACTGTTCAACGCAGCGTCGGTGCCGGCGAAATCGACACGCCAGGCGCCCCCCACCGACGCGGTGCTCGACGACCTGCGCCGCATCACGACGCCGGTCGCCACCTACGGCAGCGGACAGAAGAATCGCCGGCGCAAGCCGCGCGACCCGAACGCACCCAAGGTCGACCTGTGGCTGGACCTGGCCGCCTGATTCAGGCCTGCAACGCGGCGCGCAGGTAGACGCGCAGCATCTCCTTCAGTTCCGCCAGCGCGGCGCGCGTGCCCGGCGCCGCCTCGGTGTTCAGCGTGACCGCCGCCTTCATCACCTGCTGAACCGCCACCGCCACCGCGGCCAGCCGCGCCTTCGCCAGGCCGGCCGCATGCGGCGCGAGGATCTGCGCCAGCTGCACGCGCATCGCCTGGCGCACCGCCTGCACCTGCGCGGCCGGCGCGCCGGGCGAGTCGACCAGCCGCGCGAACGACGGATGGGCAGCGCGGAACTCGATCAGCGCGACCACCAGCCGCGCACTCAGCTCATCGACATCCCAGCCGGCGCTCGCCTCGGCCATCGCGCCCAGCCGTGCCTGCAATTCGCCCGCCTGCAGCGCGATCACACCCTGCGCCACCTCGGGCTTGGTCGGGAAGAACTGGTAGAGCGAGCCGATCGACGAATCGGCGCGCGCCGCGATCTCGGTCATCGTCGCGGCGTCATAACCCCTCTCGGCGAACACCTGCGCCGCGGCACCGAGCAGCACCTCGACGCGCTGGTGCCCGCGCTGGCGGCGCACGCGTTCGACCGGCGCGGCATCGCCCGAGCCCGGGGCACTGGACTTTTGTGAGGACTTCCTCATAGAATTTGTTTTGCGAGGACACCCTCACAAATCAGCCGCTGAAGGATCCCATGCTATCTCTTGACTCCACACCGCTCGACCCCGCCCGCACCGCGCTCGTGCTGATCGACCTGCAGCAAGGCATCACCGGCTTCGGCCGCGCCCCGCACGACAGTGCCACGGTGCTCGCGAACGCCGCAGCGCTGGCCGACCGGTTCCACGCGCTGAACGCGCTCGTCGTGCGCGTGAAGGTCGGCTGGCACGCAGGCTTCCCCGAGCTGCTGACGCAGACCACCGACCAGCCCGCACCGTTGCCGCCAGGAGGGTTGCCGGCGCACTGGTGGGACGACCCCGCAGCGCTGCCGAGCGCGCCCGGCGACCTGCAGATCGTCAAGCGCCAGTGGAATGCCTTCCACGGCACCGAGCTCGACCTACAACTGCGCCGGCGCGGCATCGCGACGCTGGTGCTGGGCGGCATCGTCACGCACATCGGCGTCGAAGGCACGGCGCGCGCGGCCTGGGAGCTCGGCTACCAGCTGCTGATCGCCGAGGACGCCTGCAGCGCGCCGCTCGCCGAGCCGCACCTGGCGTCGATGCAGTACGTGATGCCACGGCTCGGCCATGTGCGCCGCAYGGCGCAGATCCTTTCTTCACCGGGCACGACACCGACCGACATGGTCTGACATTCAAGCCGCCGTCATACTGTCGGCCATGTCCGCATCCCGTGTCGCCTGGCGCGTCCTGCTCGCGCTGCTGCTGGTGTTCAGCCAGCAGCAGGCGGTGCTGCACGTGCTGGGGCATGCGCTGGAGCACCAGCGGCAATCGCTGGCGGCCTTGCCGCAGGCGAGTTCTGCCAATGCGGCCGACACCGACACGCTGTGCGCCCAGTGCCTGGCCTGCGCGCAGCTCGACCACCCCGCCACGCCGCAGGTGGCGCTGCCGGCGCTGTCGTCGGCGCGCTTCGAACTGGCCGCTGCCGCACCGGTCACCGCGCGCGATGCGCGCTTCGAGCCGGCCTACCTGAGCCGCGCTCCGCCCCTTTCGACGCTGTCCTGAACGTGCGCCGCGGCCGCTGGGCCGCGCGCCTTCGTGCCTGCCCGCGCGCTGTCGCCGCGGGCCCACCGGAACCACGCGTCATGAAGATCCATTCCCTGCTGCCGGCCTGCATTGCGCTGGCTTCCACCTTCGCTTCCCTTCACGCCCAGGCCCACGAGCCCGGCGCCCATGTGCACGGCGTCGCCGAACTGCGCGTCGTCGTCGACGGCCCCCAACTGCAGATCAGCCTCGAGAGCCCGCTCGACAACCTGCTCGGCTTCGAGCACGTGCCGCGCACCGACGTGCAACGCACGGCAGTGCGCCAGATGGCGCGCACGCTGCGCGATGCCGGCGGCGTGTTCGCACCGACCGCCGCGGCGCATTGCCATCTCACCACCGTGCGGCTCGCGTCATCGGCCGCACTCGGCGAGTCGATCGAGGCAACGCCGGCCGACGGCGACGGCCATGCCGACCTCGATGCCGACTTCAGCTGGACCTGCGACGCCCCGCAGGCGCTGGCCGGCGTCGACGTCGACCTGATGCGCCACTTCCCCAACCTGCGCCGGCTCAAGGTGCAGGTCGCCGCCCCCTCGGGCCAGCGCGCGCTCGACCTGCTGCCGGGCCGCCGGAGCGTCACATGGTGAGCCCGCCCCCCCTGCTGCAGGTGCAGCAGCTGCGCTTTCGCTGGCAGCGCGCGCTGCCGCCCTGCCTCGACATCGACGACTTCAGCGTGCAGGCCGGCGAGCGCGTCTTCCTGCACGGCCCGAGCGGCAGCGGCAAGAGCACGCTGCTCGGCCTGCTGGGCGGCGTGCTGGTGCCCGACGCCGGCCGCGTGACGGCGCTCGGCCAGGAGGTCTCCGCGCTGCCGGGCGCCGCGCGCGACCGCTTCCGCGTCGACCACGTCGGCTTCGTGTTCCAGCAGTTCAACCTGGTGCCCTACCTGAGCGTGCTCGACAACGTGCTGTTGCCGTGCCGCTTCTCGGCGCTGCGCGCGGCGCGGGCGCAGGCTGCCTCCGACGGCGACCTGGTGCACGAGGCGCGCCGCCTGCTGGAAGCGCTCGACCTGCCGCGCACGCTGCTCGCGCGGCCGGCCACCCAGCTCTCGGTCGGCCAGCAGCAGCGCGTGGCTGCGGCGCGGGCGCTGCTCGGCCGGCCCGAGCTGGTGATCGCCGACGAGCCGACCTCGGCGCTCGATGCGGCCACGCAGCAGCGCTTCATCGAGCTGCTGCTGCGCGAGTGCAGCGCCGCGCAGGCGACGCTGCTGTTCGTCAGCCACGACCGCCGGCTCGCCACGCACTTCACGCGCGAGGTGGCGTTGGCCGAGCTGAACCGCTCCGCCGTGCTGCAGCAGGAGGCCGCATGAAGCCTCTGCTGAAGATCGCGCTCGCCAGCGCCTGGAACCGCCGCGCGACGCTCGGCCTCGCGATCGCCGCGATTGCGCTGTCGGTCACGATGCTGCTCGGCGTCGAGCGCAGCCGGCTCGCGGCGCGCGAGGCGTTCGCGCAATCGGTGTCCGGCACCGACCTGGTCGTCGGCGCCCGCACGAGCCCGGTGCAGCTGATGCTGTACGCGGTGTTCCGGCTCGGCGAGGCGACCAACAACATCCGCTGGGCCAGCGCCGAGGCGCTCGCGAAGCGGCCGGGCGTCGCATGGACCATCCCGCTGTCGCTCGGTGATTCGCATCACGGCTTCGCGGTGCTGGGCACGAACACCGGCTACTTCGAGCACTTCCGCTACGGCTACCGCCGGCCGCTGGTGGTGGCCGAGGGGCGGGCGTTCAGCGGCAGCGTCGACGGCGTGTTCGAGGCGGTGGTCGGCGCCGAGGTCGCACGCTCGCTGCACTACGCGATCGGGCAGCGCATCACGCTGAGCCACGGCAGCGGCGGAGAAGGCTTGGCCGAGCATGCCGACAAGCCGTTCACGATCGTCGGCATCCTCGCGCCGACCGGCACGCCGGTCGACCGCACGGTGCACATCAGCCTGCAGGCGATCGAGGCGATCCACCTCGACTGGCAGGGCGGTGCGCCGATCCCGGGTCTCGCGATCGCGCCCGAGCTGGTGCGCAAGTTCGACCTGACGCCGAAGACGATCACCGCGGTGCTGGTCGGCCTCGAGCAGCGCGGCGCGGTGTTCCGGGCCCAGCGCGAGATCAACGAGTTCGACGGCGAGCCGCTGCTGGCGGTGCTGCCCGGCGTCGCGCTCGACCAGCTGTGGCAGGTGGTCGGCGTGGTCGAGCGCACGCTGCTCGCGGTGTCGGCGCTGGTGCTGGTGGTCGGGCTGGCCGGGCTGGTGGCGGTGGTGCTCGCAAGCCTGAACGAGCGGCGGCGCGAGCTGGCGATCCTGCGCTCGGTGGGCGCCGGGCCGCGCCACATCGCGGCGCTGCTGGTGGCCGAGAGCGTCGGCGCGACGCTGCTCGGCACCGCGCTCGCACTCGTGCTGCTGGCCGGCCTCTCGCTGCTCGCCGGGCCGTGGCTGCAAGGGCAGTTCGGCAGCGCGCCGGCACCCGGCGTGTCGGGCGTGGGGGAATGGAAGCTGATCGGCCTGGTGCTCGCCGCCGGCCTGGTGGCGGGGGGGCTGCCGGCGTGGCGGGCCTGCCGCTTGTCGTTGTCGGACGGCCTGACGCCGCGCCTGTGATGAAAGGAATCATGATGAACAGGATCGAGACAAAGACCGTCTGGAGTGGCGTGTTCGCGGCCGTGCTGGCCTTGTGCGGCGCCTGCAGCGATGCGGCCGACGGCCCGAAGGTGCCCGACAGCCCGAAGACCGATGCGGCCGATTACCGCATCGGCGACAAGCTGGCGCCGGCCGTCGCGGCGCGCGCCGCCAGCGCGGCGGTGGCCGGCGGCTACAAGCTGACGACCTGGGAGGACCTGACGCCGAAGGACTGGGACCCGATGAAGGACGTGCAGGCGCTGAGCTTCCGGATGTTCGGCGACGGCGATCCGCGCGCGCAGGCGGCGCTCGACCGGCTGAAGCGGGCCTGGAACAACGCGCCGACCAATGCCGCGATGGACCAGCAGCGGGTGCGCATCGCCGGCTTCGTCGTGCCGCTGGAAGGCGAGAGCGACCAGCTGCGCGAGTTCCTGCTGGTGCCCTATTTCGGTGCCTGCATCCACGTGCCGCCGCCGCCGGCCAACCAGACCATCCACGTGAAGCTCGCGAAGCCGCTGGCCGGCGTGCGCACGATGGACGCGCTGTGGGTCAGCGGCACGATCCACGCGGCCTTCAGCGACACGGCGCTCGGGACCTCGGGGTACCGGATGGAGGGGGATGTGACGGAGGCCTACCGGCGCAGCCGGTGAGTTCCTGGTGAGGGGCCATCGGCCGGCAGCGCAGTTGGTCCCTGCTTTCCGGCAGTTGGTCGCAAGCCGCTGGGCGCGCAAGAGGCGGACTCCTAGAGTTCACTCCATCGCAGCCCCGCTGCCCTGCCACACCAAGGAGCCCACCATGACCAGCCGCCTCTCCGCCATCGCCTTTGCCTTCGCCCTGCTCGCCACCGCTTCGCTCGGTTTCGCCGCGCAAGCCCATACCGCCGCACAGACGGCAGCCCGCGCCAAGGCCGACGCCGAGTCCCGCATGACGGTGATCCAGCTGCCGGCGGTGACAGTGATCGGCAAGCGCGTGCAGGCCAACGACGCCTGATCGCCGCCCTGCCCCCTCCATTGATGATTCCTCCCCGCCTGAAGCCATCTCCCAACATGTGATCTCCGGCTTCAGGCGTTTTTTCTTCCGTGGCCCTGCGCCGGCAGGGCCCTTGCCCAAGCGCTACGATGCCTGTCCCTCCCCGACCCGCTTCGCGATGGACAGCCTCGACCTGCAAGTGCTCACCCAGGCCCGCCAGTGGCGCGCCGACGGCCATGCCGTCTGGCTGGTCACCGTGCTCGAGACCTGGGGCTCCGCGCCGCGGCCGCCCGGCGCGCTGCTCGCGATGCGCGACGACGGCCTGGTGGTCGGCTCGGTCTCCGGCGGCTGCGTCGAAGACGACCTGATCGAGCGCGTGCGCACCGGCGAGCGCGTCGCGCGGCCGCAGCTGATCACCTACGGCGTCACGAAGGAAGAAGCCGCCCGCTTCGGCCTGCCCTGCGGCGGCAACCTGCGGCTGGTGCAGGAGCCGCTGCAGGACACCGCCTGGGTCGACGAGGTGCTCGAACGCACGCAGCGGCATGAACTCGTCGCCCGGCTGCTCGACCTCGACACCGGCACGGTGCAGGTCGAGGCCGCGTCGCGCGGCGACGGCTTCGCGTTCGACGGCCGCTGCTTGCGCGCACTGTTCGGCCCGCGCTGGCGGCTGTTGATCATCGGCGCCGGCCAGCTGTCGCGCGTGCTGGCGCAGATGGCGCTGGCGCTCGACTTCGAGGTCACCTGCTGCGACCCGCGCGAGGAATACCACCTCACCTGGGACGTGCCGGGCACGCAGTTCAGCAAGGCAATGCCCGATGACCTGGCGCTGGAGATGCAACTCGACCCGCACAGCGCCGTGGTGGCCGTCACCCACGACCCCAAGCTCGACGACATGGTGCTGCTGGAGGCGCTGAAGTCGCCGGCGTTCTACGTCGGCGCGCTCGGCTCGCGCAGCAACACCGCGAAGCGCCGCGAGCGACTCGCGATGTTCGACCTGTCGCCCACCGAGATCGACCGCCTGCACGGCCCGATCGGGCTGAACCTGGGCGGCAATTCGCCGGCCGAGATCGCGGTCTCGATCCTGGCCGAGATCATCGCGGTGCGGCACGGCGTGGGGGTCACGCAGAAGAAGCCGGTCGGCGCCGCCGTATCGGTATCGGCCTGACTGGAGCCCCACCGCTTGATCCCCTGGCTGCGCGACGCCCGCACCCCGCTGCCCGATACACGCCAGGCGTTGCCGCCCGGCTCGGACGCACCCGGGCTGCTGGCCGCCGGCGGCGAGCTGACGCCCGAGCGCCTGACCGAGGCCTACAGCCACGGCATCTTCCCGTGGTACAGCGAGGGCCAGCCGGTGCTGTGGTGGTCGCCCGACCCGCGCATGGTGCTGCCGGTGGCCGAATTCAAGCTGTCGCGCTCGCTGCGCCAGACGCTGCGCCGCTTCGCGCGCGATCCCGGCTGCGAGCTGCGCATCGACAGCGATTTCGCATCGGTGATCGGTGCCTGCGCCGGCACGCCCCGCGAGGGCCAGGACGGCACCTGGATCCTGCCGGAGATGGTGCAGGCCTACTGCCGCTGGCATGCGCTCGGCGCGGTGCACAGCTTCGAGACCTGGATCGACGGGCAGCTGGTGGGCGGCCTGTACGGCGTGTGCCTCGGGCGGATGTTCTTCGGCGAGTCGATGTTCTCGCACCGCACCGATGCGTCGAAGATCGCGGTGTCGGGCCTGGTCGCGTTCTGCCGGGCGAACGGCATCACGCTGATCGACTGCCAGCAGCGCACCGGTCACCTGGCGTCACTGGGGGCGCGGGAGATTCCACGCGAACAATTCGAAACCGGTTTGCCCCCCAGACTCAGGGAGCCCCCGGTGCGGGAATGGTCCTATGATCCCTCGATGTGGGCGCTGCTGGATCCCGGTGCGCCCGTGCAGGGACCTGGTTCGTGACCCATCCGAAAGAGCTTCCGCTCGCCTCGCTGCAGTTCTATGCCACCGCGCCGTACCCGTGCAGTTACCTGGGCGGCCGGATGGCGCGTTCGCAGGTCGCGACACCCAGCCACCTGATCCACGCCGACGCCTACTCGGGCCTGGTCTCCAACGGGTTCCGGCGCAGCGGCATGTTCACCTACCGGCCGTTCTGCGACGGCTGCCGCGCCTGTGTGCCGCTGCGCGTGCCGGTGGCGGGTTTCGAGCCGACGCGCAGCCAGCGCCGCGCCTGGAAGCAGCACCAGGGCCTGCAGGCGCGCGTGCTCCGGCTGTGCTTCGTGCCGGAGCACTACCAGCTCTACCTGCGCTACCAGGCCGGCCGCCACAGCGGGGGCGGCATGGACAACGACAGCATCGACCAGTACACCCAGTTCCTGCTGCAAAGCCGAGTCAACTCGCGGCTGGTCGAGTTCCGCGAGCCGGCGCCCGACGGGATGGGCGCGCTGAAGATGGTGTCGATCCTCGACATCCTGAACGACGGCCTGTCGGCGGTGTACACCTTCTACGAGCCCGAGCCGCGCACCAGCTACGGCATCTACAACGTGATGTGGCAGATCGAGCAGACCCGGCTGCTGAAGCTGCGCCACGTCTACCTCGGCTACTGGATCTCCGAGAGCGACAAGATGGCCTACAAGGCCGACTTCCGTCCGCACGAGGTGCTGCTGGACGGGCAGTGGCGCGACGCGCCCGCCGAGTGAAGCTCAGGCGCCCAGCCGGCTGAGCACCTCGTCGGCCAGCGCGAGGCTGGCGGTCAGGCCCGGCGATTCGATCCCGAACAGGTTCACGAGCCCCGGCACGCCGTGCTCGGCCGGCCCGTCGATGCGGAAATCCGCCGCCGGCTCGCCCGGCCCGGCGAGCTTGGGCCGCACGCCGCTGTAGGCCGGCTGCAGCGCGCCGTCGGGCAGCGCGGGCCAGTAGCGGCGCACCTCGGCGTAGAAGGCGTCGGCGCGCGCCGGGTCCACGGTGTAGTCGATCGGGTCTTGCGTGTCGTCAGCCAGCCATTGCACGTCGGGCCCGAAGCGGGCCTGACCGCCCAGGTCCAGCGTCAGGTGCACGCCCAGGCCGGCCCGGTTCGGCAGCGGGTAGATCAGCCGCGAGAACGGCGCGCGGCCGGCCAGCGAGAAGTAGTTGCCCTTGCAGAAGCGGGCCGCCGGCTGCGCCCCGGCTGGCAGGCCCGAGGTCGATTGCGCGAGCGCCGGCGACCACAGGCCCGTGGCGTTGACGACGATGCGGGCGGCCAGTTCCATCGGCTGCTCGCCGCCGACCTCGATGACGTGCTCGCCTGGCCCCGCCTGCAGCGCCCGCACCGGCGAGGCCAGCGCCACCATGCCACCGCGCCGCTCCAGCTCGCCCTGCAGCGCGAGCATCAGGCCGTGGCTGTCGATCAGGCCGGTCGACGGCGACCACAGCGCCGCCAGGCAGGTGAGCGCCGGCTCCATCGTGCGCGCCTGCGCTGCGTCGAGCGGCACCAGGTCGTCGACACCATTCGCCGCCGCCTGCACCTGCAAGGCTTGCAGCCCGGTCAGCTGCGACGGCTCGGTCGCCACCAGCAGCTTGCCGCAGCGGCGGTGCACCACGCCGTGCGACTCGCAGAACGCGTAGAGCAGGTGCTTGCCCTCGACGCACAGCCGCGCCTTCAGCGACCCGGGCGGGTAGTAGAGCCCGGCGTGGATGACCTCGCTGTTGCGCGAGCTGATGCCGGTGCCGATGGAGGGCTGCGACTCGATCACCAGCGTCTCCAGGCCGCGCAGCGCCAACGCACGCGCCACCGCCAGCCCGACGACGCCGGCTCCCACCACCACTGCTTCGACACGGTCCATGCGGCATTGTCGCGGGGCTTCGACAAGCTCAGCCCGACCCTTCGACAGGCTCAGGACGAGCGGTGTCGGGGGAGCTCAGACGTAGCGGTTCAGCAAATTCTCCATCGCCTCCTGCCGCCCGGACTTCGGCTGCACGTCGGCGTTGCGGTCCAGCACGCGCTGCGCCACGGCGTCCAGCGTCAGCTCGCCCTTCAGCACCTGCTGGCCGAACGCGCCGCGCCAGCCGGCGTAGCGCTGCTGCACCGCCGATTCGAGCCTGCCCTCCTGGATCATCCGCTCGGCCGCCAGCAGCGCGCGGGCGCACAGGTCCATCGCGCCGACGTGGCCGTGGAACAGGTCTTCCGCATCGATCGACTGGCGCCGCACCTTGGCGTCGAAGTTCAGCCCGCCGCTCGTGAAGCCGCCGGCGCGCTGGATGTGGAACATCGCCAGCGCCATCTCCGGCAGGTTGTTCGGGAACTGGTCGGTGTCCCAGCCGCACTGCATGTCGCCGCGATTCATGTCGACCGAACCGAAGATGCCGAGCGCCGCCGCGGTCGCGATCTCGTGCTCGAAGCTGTGGCCCGACAGCGTCGCGTGGTTGGCCTCGATGTTGACCTTCACGTCGTTCTCGAGGCCGTAGGTCTTCAGGAAACCGTAGACGGTGGCGACGTCGAAGTCGTACTGGTGCTTGGTCGGCTCGCGCGGCTTCGGCTCGATCAGGATCGGCCCCTTTAGTCCGATCTTGTGCTTGTGGTCCACCGCCATCGCGAGCAGCCGGCCCATCTGCTGCAGCTCCGATTTCAGGTCGGTGTTCAGCAGCGTCTCGTAGCCCTCGCGGCCACCCCACATCACGTAGTTGGCGCCGCCCAGCCGCACGGTGGCGTCCATCGCCTCCTTGACCTGCAGCGCCGCCATCGCGAACACCTCGGGGTCGGGGTTGGTCGCCGCGCCCGACATGAAGCGCCGGTGCGAGAACAGGTTGGCCGTGCCCCACAGCAGCTTCACGCCGGTGGCCTGCTGCTTCTCGCCGAGCAGGTCGACGGTGCGGCGCAGCCACTCGACGCTCTCGCGCGGCGTGCTGCCTTCGGCCACCACGTCGCGGTCATGGAAGCAGTAGTACGGGATGCCGAGCTTGCTGAAGAAGTCGAATGCGACATCGGCCTTCACGCGCGCCTGCTCCAGCGGATCGGCGATCTGGTGCCACGGGCGCTGGAAGCTGTCGCCGCCRAACGGATCGCGGCCGTCCCACACGAAGCTGTGCCAGTAGCAGGCGGCGAAGCGCAGCTGCTCTTCCATGCGCTTGCCGAGCACCACACGGTCCTTGTCGTACCAGTGGAAGGCGAGCGGGTTGTCGCTCTCGGGGCCTTCGTACTTGATCGGCGCGATGCCTTTGAAGAACTCTGTCATGGCAATGTCTCCTGGTGAAGGTCAGGCTGCGGCAAAGGCGGCACGCAGCGTCGGGTAAAGCGACTTGAATCGGTCGTGGCGGGCCAGCAGCGCATCGCGACGCGCGGCGGGCTCGGGCAGGTACTCGGTGTTCAGCGCGGGCGCGAGGCACACCTCGGCCTCGCTGCCGCCGGTGGCCAGCCACGCCAGGCGCGCGGCGCCGAGCGCCCCGCCGGCCTCGCCGCCATGCACGGTGCGCACCGGCACGCCGTACAGCGTGGCGAACAGCTGCGCCCACAGCGGGCTGCGCGAGCCGCCGCCGACGATCGTCAGCGGGCCCACCTCGGTGCCGGCGGCCTGCAAGGCATGCAGCCCGTCGAGCATGCCGAAGGCCACGCCTTCGAGCACCGACCAGCCGAGGTGCGCCGCCGTGGTGTCGTGCGACAGGCCGAAGAACACGCCGCGCGCCGTCRCATCGTTGTGAGGCGTGCGCTCGCCGCCAAGGTAGGGCAGGAAGAGCGGCGCGGCCGCCTGGCCGGCCGCATCGAGCGCGCCGACTTCATTCAGCAGCGCGCCCTCGCCGGCCGCGCCGACGAGTTTGGTGACCCAGCTCAGGCAGCTCGCGGCCGACAGCATCACGCTCATCTGGTGCCAGCGCCCGGGCACCGCATGGCAGAACGCGTGCACCGCCGAGGCCGGGTTCGCGCGGAAGCGGTCGGTCACGACGAACAGCACGCCGCTGGTGCCGAGCGAAATGAAGCCCTCGCCCGGCCGCACCGCACCGATGCCGACCGCGCTGGCCGCGTTGTCGCCACCGCCGCCGGCCACCGGGATGCCGCGCGGCAGGCCCCAGGCATCGGCCAGCGCGTCGCGCAGCTGCCCCGACACCGCGCTGCCTTCGACCAGCCGCGGCATGCGCTGCTCGCTCAGGTTGCTCACCGCCAGCAGCTCGCGCGACCAGCGGCGCTGCGCCACGTCGAGCCACAGCGTACCGGCCGCATCGGACATCTCGCTGACCTTCTCGCCGGTCAGCTGCAGGCGCAGCCAGTCCTTGGGCAGCAGCACGCAGCGCGTGCGCTCGAACAGCTTCGGCTCATGGCGCTGCACCCACAGCAGCTTGGGCGACGTGAAGCCCGGCATCGCGAGGTTGCCGGCGATCTCGGGCAGCGCCGGCAGGCGGCGCTGCAACTCCAGGCACTCGGCCGCGGAGCGCACGTCGTTCCACAGGATGGCGGGGCGCAGCACCGCGTCGTCGGCATCGAGCAGCGTCGCGCCGTGCATCTGGCCCGACAGCCCGATGCCGCGCACGCGCGCGAACTCGGCCGGCGCCTCGGCCCGCAGCGCGGCCACCGCCGCCTCGGTCGCCGCCCACCAGTCGGCCGGATCCTGCTCGGACCAGCCCGGATGCGGCCGCGACACCGTCAGCCGCGCACCGGCCGTGGCCACGATGCGGTGATCGTCCTGCAACAGCAGAACCTTGACTTCCGAGGTGCCGAGGTCGATTCCGAGGTACATGGTGGCGGTCAAAGAAGGCCCCGATGGGGCAACGCCCGCCACTTTAGTTCATCGAACAAACAAATGCACCCCGCGCTTTCCCGAAGGCGAATCCGGCCGGGTCGGTGGCGACAATGCCCGCATGACACTCACCGGCGACCAGCACCTTGTCAAACGCATCAACCGGATGGCGCTGGTGCGCCTGCTGCGCGAGGAGCCCGGGCTGTCGCGCGCCGACCTGTCCACGCACAGCGGGCTGACCAAGTCGACGATCAGCATCCTCGCGAAGGAGCTGATCGACGAGGGCTGGCTGCTCGAAGAGGAGGCGCAGCACACCGGCAGCCTCGGGCGGCGGCCGAAGCCGTTGCGGCTGAACAGCCAGCGGCTGGCGCTGATCGGTGCCGAGCTCGGCATCGACGCGATCCAGACCGCGGCGGTGACGATCAACGGTGAGGTCATCGAGTCGATGCGTACGCCGCTGCGCTCGCTGGAGCCGCAGCTGGCCTGCCACCAGCTGATCGAGCAGGTGCTGTCGCTCGCGGCGCAGGTGCAGGAGCGCAACTACCGGCTGATGGGGATCGGGGTCGGGCTGCCGGGCGCGGTCGACGAGCGGGCTGGCGTGCTGAAGTTCGCGCCGAACATCGGCTGGCGCGACGTGGAGCTGGGCAAGCGGTTGTCGGGCGAGGCGGCGGCCGCGGGCCTGGAAGGCGTGCCGATCTATTACCAGAACGAGGCCGACCTGGCGGCGATCGGCGAGTTCGAGTTCAGCGAGGGGCCAGCCGACGATCCGCTGATCTTCCTGAGCTGCGGCATCGGCGTCGGCGCGGGCATCGTGCTGAACGACCGGCTGTTCAGCGGCGCGAGCGGACTGGCCGGCGAGGTCGGGCACACGATCCTGCAGCTCGGCGGGCCGATGTGCTCATGCGGGCGGCGCGGCTGCGCCGAGGCGCTGATCGGCGCGCGGCACATCCGGTCGCCCGACGACGTGGCGCGCGCGGGCGCCTACCTCGGCGTGCTGATCCAGAACGTGTGGATGACCTTCAACCCGACGGTGATCGTGCTCGGCGGCGAGACGGTCGAGCGCGGTGACGAGTTCCTCGACCCGGCGCTGGCGGCGGTGCAGCAGTTCGCGACCGAGGCGGGCATTGCGCCGCCGCAGATCCGCATCGCGCGGTATGGGTCACTCGCAACGGCCGTGGGCGGCGCCGCCTATGTCTTGCATTGCATGCTCAGGCCGATCTACGGCTGAGCATCAGAGTCAGGCGTGCAGTTTGTCCCAGTAGGAGGCGGCCTTGCCGACCCAGCTGCAATAGTGCGGATCGTTCAGCGCATAGAACGGAATGCCGCGCGAGACGAACTTCTCGACTTCATTGCCGAGTGAGCGGTCCCCAGCCGGCAGCCGCTCGACCTCGACCTCCAGCGCGTGCAGTGCGATCGCGCGCTGCATCGGGTTCGGTGCCATCAGGTGGCGGCGCAGGGTCTGCGAGTCGACGACAGAGGTTTCCAGGTCCATTCAAGGCTCCAACAACATGTGGAAGTGGTCCATGCAAGTTCGGCCGTTTTGCAGCCGGCTTGAGGCCACCTCTCGGGCTCCCTTGTGCAGAAGTCTTCCATGGCGACCCGTTACGTGACCGTGTGCCGGGTAACAGCGTGTTGAAGCCTGATCAGGTGCGAAGCAGTTCACGCTTCGCGACGCCCACCCTGTCGGGTTCACGCACTGTCACGCGACCGATGTATCGTCGCGCCCTCGCAGTAACCAACGGCTTTTCCGAAGTGACCACCACACGCCTTCGCCATGCTGCCCTCGCCGGCCTCCTTTCCCTCCTTGCCACGAACGCCATCGCGCAGGTGCGCGGCATCGGGGCCTCGTTCCCGTCCAAGATCTACGAACGCTGGGCCAAGACCTACGAGCAGCAGAACGCCGGTGCCGCCGTCACCTACAAGGCGACCGGCTCGGGCGACGGCGTCAAGCAGATCAGCGCACGCGCGGTCGACTTCGGCGGCAGCGATTCGCCGCTGCCCGCCGACGAACTGACGAAGCGCAAGCTGGTGCAGGTGCCGATGCTGATCGGCGGCATCGTGCCGGTGGTCAAGCTGCCCGGCATCGGCGCGAACCGGCTGCAGCTGTCGGGCGAGGTGCTGGCCGACATCATGGCCGCGCGGATCGCGAAGTGGAACGATGCACGCATCGCGGCGCAGAACCCGGGCGTCGCGCTGCCTGCGCTGCGCATCCAGCGCATCGTGCGTGCCGACCGCTCCGGTACCACCGAGGGTTTCACGCGCTACCTGTCGGAGGTGTCGCCGGCCTTCAAGACCGAGATCGGTGCCGGCCAGGCGCCGAAGTGGCCGGGCGAGGTCGCGACGGCCGAGGGCAACGACGGCATGGTGAAGGCGCTCGACGGCACTGAGGGTGGCATCGCCTACGTCAGCTACGACCGCGTCGTGAAGGACGGGCTTGCGGCGGTGCGGCTGGTCAACGGTGCGGGCGTCGCGGTGGCGGCATCGGAGGCGGGCTTCCGCGCGGCGATCCTCGACAGCGATGTCTCGCGCGCCGGCAACGACCTCGCGTCGCTGATGAACCGCCCGGCCAGCGGCGCGTGGCCGATCACGCAGACGAGCTTCGTGCTGTTCGACGCCGAGCCGGCCGATGCCGAGCGCGCCGCGCAGGGCATGCGATTCCTGTACTGGTGCCTGATGCACGGCGACGACCTGACGCGCGGCACGGGGTTTGCGCCGCTGCCGGTGAATCTGCAGGCTCGGTTGACGGCGCGGTTCGCTGGTGTGCGTGCGAAGGATGGCAAGGCGCCTCAGTACATGAATTTCTAGTTTGCTTGGCGCGGGCGCGTCGCGCGGGGGGTGAGGGACTGGGCTGGGGGCTCATGCCGAGGCGGTCGACGCCCCTGGGGGGCGCCGACTCCACGAAGAAGCTCGGCTTCGGGGGTGCATCGCCAAACTCCCTCCGCTCACTGCGTTCGCTGTGGTCAAACAGTGGCGATGAGTATGTCTACGAAGCGCGCTGGCGCGCGCCACCCCCTAAACCAAGCTTCTTCGTCGCCTCAGAAATCGCCCCCAGCCCAKTCCCTCACCCCCCGCGCTCACCACCAGCCGCTCTTGTTGGGGGAAAAGATTGAAGTGACCGACAAGCATGCGAGCGCCGGCGCGCTCGTCGGTCACTTCAATCTTTTCCCCCAAACACAGACGGGCGGTGCCGCAAAGAGCTCAATACACCTCAGGCACGATCATCTCCCCCGGCACCGGCTGCCGGAAGTAGTCGTCGTGCCGCACCCGCTGCGGCAACTCGATCGGCGCATGCGCCACCTCCCCATACGGCAGCTGCCCCAGCAGGTGCGCGATGCAGTTCAGCCGCGCCTTCTTCTTGTCGACCGCCTGCACCACCCACCACGGCGCCTCGGGGATGTGCGTGCGCTCCAGCATGATCTCCTTCGCCTTGGTGTAGTCCTCCCAGCGGCGGCGCGACTCCAGGTCCATCGGGCTGAGCTTCCACTGCTTCAGCGGGTCATGGATGCGGCCGAGGAAGCGCAGGTGCTGCTCCTCGTCGGTGATCGAGAACCAGTACTTCAGCAGCACGATGCCGGAGCGCACCAGCATCTTCTCGAACTCGGGCACGGTGCGGAAGAACTCCTCGTATTCGTCGTCGGTGCAGAAACCCATCACCCGCTCGACACCGGCGCGGTTGTACCAGCTGCGGTCGAACAGCACGATCTCGCCGGCCGCCGGCAGGTGCGTCGCATAGCGCTGGAAGTACCACTGCGTGCGCTCGCGGTCGTTCGGCGCCGGCAAGGCCGCCACGCGGCACACCCGCGGGTTCAACCGCTGCGTGATGCGCTTGATGACGCCGCCCTTGCCGGCCGCATCGCGCCCCTCGAACAGGATCACCACCTTCTGCCGCGTGCCGACCACCCAGTCCTGCAGCTTCACCAGCTCGCCCTGCAGCCGGAACAGCTCGCGGAAATAGCTGCGGCGCTGCTCGCGGTCCGACGGCGTGCCATCCGGGTCGCGGTCCTCGATCTCCAGCTCGAGCTCCTCGTCGTAGCTGTCCATCAGGTCGCGGTGGATGCGCTGCATCCACTGGTCTTGTTCGGGGTTCACGCTCATGGTGGGTACGGCAGGTTGAAAGACACGGGTGCCTGACGGTGCATCAGCCGCATGACCGGGCCATGACAGCCCGCCGTCATGCCGTTGTCACATCGCCGTCCGACGATCCGGCTCCATGAACACCAGCACCACCACCGCCGGCAGGCTGCCCGTATCGTCACGCCCCTCGCTGGACCGCAAGCCCGGCCCGCTGACGGCGATCCTGTTCATCGGCCTGCTCGCCGCCGGCCTGCTGTTCACCGGCTACAGCCTGGTCGGCGACATCAGCGCCGCCGGCACCACGGTCACCACCTGGCTGCCCTTCCTGCTGCTCGGCGTGGCGCTGCTGATCGCGCTCGGCTTCGAGTTCGTCAACGGCTTCCACGACACCGCGAACGCGGTCGCGACCGTCATCTACACCCACTCGATGCCGCCGAACATCGCAGTGGTCTGGTCGGGCTTCTTCAACTTCCTCGGCGTGCTGGTGTCCAGCGGCGCGGTGGCCTTCGGCATCATCTCGCTGCTGCCGGTCGAGTTGATCCTGCAGGTCGGCTCGAGCGCCGGCTTCGCGATGGTGTTCGCGCTGCTGATCGCCGCGATCGTCTGGAACCTCGGCACCTGGTGGCTCGGGTTGCCGGCCTCGTCGTCGCACACGCTGATCGGCTCGATCATCGGCGTCGGCATCGCCAACGCGCTGATGCACGGCCGCGACGGCACCAGCGGCGTCGACTGGGCGCAGGCCACCAAGGTCGGCTACTCGCTGCTGCTGTCGCCGCTGGTGGGCTTCGGCTGCGCAGCACTGCTGCTGCTCGCGCTGCGCGCCTTCGTCAAGAACCGGGCGCTCTACGAAGAGCCGAAAGGCAACCAGCCGCCGCCGTGGTGGATCCGCAGCCTGCTGGTGCTGACCTGCACCGGCGTGTCGTTCGCGCACGGCTCGAACGACGGCCAGAAGGGCATGGGGCTGATCATGCTGATCCTGGTCGGCACGGTGCCGATGGCCTACGCGCTGAACCGCGCGATGCCGGTCGACCAGGTGACCCAGTTCGTCGCGATGGCTCAGGCCACGCAGGGCTCGCTGGTGCGCGGCAACGCTGCCGCAGCTCCAGCTGATCCGCGCAAGGTCCTGTCCGACTACGTGCGCACCAAGGCGCTGACCCCCGACGTGGTGCCGGCCCTCGCCGAGATGGCCGGCAGCATCGGCCGCCAGGTCAAGCAGCACGGCTCGCTGGCCCGCGTGCCGGCCGAGGCGGTCGCGAATGTGCGTAACGACATGTATCTCGCATCGGAGGCGATCCGCTTCCTCGACAAGGCCGAGGGCACCGGCTTCGACACCGATGCACGCGCCAACCTGAAGGCCTTCAAGAAGCAGATCGACGACGCGACGAAGTTCATCCCGCTGTGGGTGAAGGTGGCGGTCGCGATCGCGCTCGGCCTGGGCACGATGGTCGGCTGGAAGCGCATCGTGGTCACCGTCGGCGAGAAGATCGGCAAGACCCATCTCACCTATGCGCAAGGGGCGTCGGCCGAGCTGGTGGCGATGATGACGATCGGCGCGGCCGACATGTACGGCCTGCCGGTGTCGACCACGCACGTGCTGTCGTCGGGCGTGGCCGGCACGATGGCGGCCAACCGGTCGGGCCTGCAGATGTCGACCATCCGCAACCTGCTGATGGCCTGGGTGCTGACGCTGCCGGCCGCGATCCTGCTGTCGGGCTCGCTGTACTGGCTGTTCACGCACCTGTTCTGACGGCGGCGCAAACGGGGACACCCCCTTTCGGGTGAGCCAACGGCGATCCGACGAAGGGGATCCGCCCGAATGGGCGGTTTGCCTCGCGTGCGCTCAGCGCATACGATGCGCGCTTGCTTGAGCGTCGATGAGGCATCCCCTGCGATGAATTCCGTCCTGCACCCTGGCGCCGAATCCACCGGATCCACCGTGTCCCCTGTCCCCAAGATCCTGATCGTCGACGATCACGCGCTGCTGCGCGTGGGCATCGTCACCAGCCTGTCGGCCATCGAGGGCACGCCGCTCGAGCTGCTGGAGGCGAGCACGCTGCACGATGCGATCGAGGCCTACCGGGCCCACCCCGACACCACGCTGGTGCTGCTCGACCTGAACATGCCCGACTGCAAGGGGCTGCAAGGCCTGAAGCAGTTCCTCGAGGCCTTTCCGCAGGCACGCGTCGCGGTCATCAGCGGCACGCAGGATGAATTCGTGATCGGCCAAGTGCGTGCGCTCGGCGCGGTCGGCTATGTCACCAAGGGCCAGGCGCCCGGCTCGATGTGCGATATCGTGCTCTCGCTGCTGTCGGCCACGCCCGGCCCGGCCAATGGCCACGCCGCTCATCACGGCAGCAGCGCCCGCTTCCCGCGCTTTCCGAGTTCGTCCAGCTACGACCGCGTCGCCGAGCTCGGCCCGCGCCACCTCGAGATCCTCGAGCTGGTGCTGTCCGGCTGCTCCAACCAGGAGATCAGCACGGCCACCGGCCTGTCGCTGGGCACCATCAAGAACTACGTGTCGACGATCCTGCTCGCGCTCGACGTGAAGTCGCGCTCGCACCTGATCAGCCTGTTCCGTTGAGTGCGCCGTTGAGCGACCGGCCGCCCGTGGTGTTCCGCATCGCGCCCTCGGCAACGCCCGGCGCCCACGACGCGAGCCTCGACGAAGGCCAGGAACGCCGCCGCGAGCGCACCGGCGCATCGCAGGTGGAGCGCCTGTATCGCCATGCCTACCGGACGATCGCGGTGTCGTTCGCGCTCGCGCTGCTCGGCTGGGGCGTGTTCGCGCTGTTGACCGACGACGCCCGCGTGCTGTGGTGGTCGGCCGCGATGCACAGCGTGCAGGGGTTGCAGCTGCTGCTCGCGTGGCACTTCCGCCGCCAGGGCCGCGCGGCACTGGCCGAGCCGAAGCAATGGCTGCGCCGCTACCTGGTGGTGCTGGCGTTGTCGTCGCTGGTGTGGGGTGCGGCGGCGTGGTGGCTGCTGCCCAGCACCAACTGGACGGCCACCTCGTGGCTGATCGGCGTGCTGCTGCTGGTCGCGGCCGCGGGCGCGCACCTCTCGACGCCGTACCGCCCGGCCATCTTCTGGTGGCTGCTGCCGCTGCTCACGCCGTTGATCGTGGTGCTGCTGCGCGAGGGCCTGCCGCTGTCGCTGACGATCGGCTCGCTGGTGGCGGTGTCGGGCCTCGCGATCGGCGTGTTCGCGCTGTCGCGCCACCGGCTGCTGATGCGCGAGCTGCAGACCAAGCTCGACAACGATGCGCTGGTGCGCGCGCTGCGCCAGCAGGTGTTCCTGGTGGAGCGGGCGAACCGCGAGAAGAGCCGCTTCCTCGCATCGGCCAGCCACGACCTGCGCCAGCCGATGCATGCGCTGGGCCTGTTCGCCGCGACGCTGCAGAAGCAGCTCGGCAGCTCGCCGCTGCAGCCGATGGTGACGAACATGATCCGCTCGATCGACGCGCTGGAGCAGAGCTTCACGTCGATGCTCGACATCTCGAAGCTCGACGCCGGCGTGATCGAGCCGAACCTGCAGTCGTTCCCGATCCGCGACCTGTTCCGCGTGCTGCACATGCACTGCAGCGGGCAGGCCGAGGAGCTGGGGCTGTCGCTGCGCTTCAAGCCCGGCGGCAAGATCGTCACCAGCGACCCGCACCTGCTGGAGCGCGTGCTGAGCAACCTGATCCACAACGCGATCCGCTACACGAACGAGGGCGGCCTGGTGGTGGTGGCGCGCAACCGGCGGCACCATGTGAGCATCGAGGTGTGGGACACCGGCATCGGCATGGCCGAGGACGAGCTGCCGAAGGTCTTCGACGAGTTCTACCAGGTGGGCAACCCGGGGCGCGACCGCACGCGCGGGCTGGGCATGGGCCTGGCGATCGTCAAGCGGCTGGTGGTGCTGATGGGGCACAAGCTGGAGGTGGCCTCGACGCCGGGGCGCGGCACGGTGTTCCGCATCCTGATCAAGCAGACCGAGCTGGTCGAGATGGACAACATGGTGATCGCCGCCGACACGGTGCCGGCCGCGGTCGACGCGAACCGCACGGTGCTGCTGATCGACGACGAGGAGATCATCCGCGACGGCATGCGCGAGCTATTGCAGACCTGGGGCTACCACGTGCTGACGGCCGGCACGATCCTCGAGGCCTGCACCGAGGTGCGCCGCCACGCCGGCGTGATCGACGTGGTGGTGTCCGACCTGCGGCTCGCGAACGACGAGGACGGCATCCAGGCGATCGAGCGGGTGCGCGAGTTCTACGGCGCGCCGCTGCCGGCGTTGCTGATCACCGGCGACACCTCGCCGGAGCAGGTGAAGCGGGTGCACGACAGCGGGCACCAGGTGCTGTTCAAGCCGGTGCGCACGCGGGAGCTGTATGCGGTGCTGAGGGCGGTGCCGTAGCTCGCGGCTCCGCCCCCACCGCCGGGCTCAGATGTTCGATGGCTTCCATCACGGCTGGTCGATGTACGCCTCACCGCCGGGCCACTGCACTGCCATCGTTCCGGGCAAAGCCTTCAACTCGGACTCGGCAAACGTCATCGCACACTCCATCGCGCTCAAGGCGTCGGAACCATGGATGTCGATGGCGTTTGGCATCAACCCGCGAATCAGCACCGAGCACGCGGCCTCTTCACCGGATCCCGTCGGACGAGGAAAACCAATTTCGATGCGGATATCCTTTCGACGGGCCGCCGCCGCGGCGTCAACCAACCACAGGTCCCGTTTGATGATCGTCGCGAACGTCTTGTCGGCCACAGCCTGGATGCAGTCGACACAAACTGGTTTCCTCTGCGCTAGGTAGACGCACTCCGGCAAAAATTGTCGATCAAGCAACCGCTCGCAGAGCGCGCAATGACCTGCTCTTCCAGGAGACAGCTCTGATCCTGTCTTCGCACAACGGAAGGGAACGATGTCCCTTCGGCTTGCTTCCGGATTTCTCGCGTACAGCGGATTGAGGACATCCAGGACGAGCATTCCCATGACTCTGCCGATCACGCTCCTGTAGGCAGTGAATTCCGCCTCAGAGCATCGATCCATCACCAAGCGGACCGATTCGTCCAAACGACCGATGATGTCGTTCAACTCGTCGCTGAGTTGCTTCGCCACGGATGTCTCCATATGCATCGTCTCCACAGCTCTCACGGACAAGAGTGCTCCGCGCGAAGGACGCCGAGCAGAGCCTCTTTCGCTGCAACGATTTCTGCCTCTTTCCTGCAAACCAGATCCGCCTCCGACGCCGGAAAGACGCCCGTGTGAGCACGTGTCACCACGCTGTACTCTGCAATGCACTGCTCTCTGAGTTCGCTCGCTCCGGTCACGCCGACCCACTTCTTCAGCTTCGCCCCCTTGCGCAAGACACTGCACGAGTAGTCTTCAGCCAAGCTGCCATCCAGCTTGAATCGAGCAAGTTCCGCCAGCGCCTTGAGCGATGCGGGGCTGCTGCGCGCGGCAATCAGGGCCAGTCCGAGCTCAGCCTGAGAAACGCCCAGACAGGGGCTCACTGCACATCGTGTCCTTGTCTGCTCACTCGCCCCCATCGCGATGCCGGCTGCCATGGCAACGTTGGCCATCCGAAGGTCGCCCTCTTCCTGCCCCCGCGCCCGTTTCGACTGTTCAGCACGTAGCGCTCTCAAGCGCTCATCTCGGTCCTGGCGGAGTGTCGAGTCGAGTCCCCTGCGAATGGCGGGCCACCCAGACTCCATGGTGCGCAGCAGCACCTTTGCGTGTCCAGGAGAAAACGACCTCAGGCCTGAAGCAACAGCGTCCGGGTGCTTCGCAAACACCGAAGCCAATGCCTCGGGGACTGTTTCATCCGCGGAGTTCTGGCGCGAGACCGCGTACGCCATGAGCAGGCGAAGCAAAGCCTCATCGAGCTGCTGATCAAGGAGATCCACGGCCCGACGAACGCACGGCAAAGCAGCCTCTTCGCTGTACTGCTCGTTCTGTCTGCGCAGGGCCTTGTACGTCGCTTCATCGCCCGAAATGACCGAACGTTTGAATCGCTCGTTCAGGTCGATGCCCTGTCGGAGAACCTGAATGACCTGCGCCTGGTTCTTCGACTGGCAGCCAGCGTCCGCCAGCGTCGGACACAAAAGCAGGATCGCTGTGAGAACCAGCGGCCACCTCATTGGGGGTACCTCACGATGACAGGAATCCCCTCCCAGCCGCTTGAGCTGCCCCGCGGCATCGTAGGTGTAGCGCGTGACGCGCCCGGCCACGTCGCGCGTCAGCAGCCGCTGCCGCAGGTCGTAGGTCTGCCGCGTGACGACACCGTTCGGATCGATGCTCTCCAGCAACTTGCCCGACCGGTCGTAGCGCAGGTAGCGCGTGACGCGCCCATCGCTCGCCGTCTCGCTCTGCAGGTCGCCGACCATGTGGTCGGCGGTCCTGTCCTCGTAGTAGGTCCAGGCCGTCGTCGTGCCGTCCGGCGCCGTCTCGGTGAGCTTCTGCCCGCGTGCGTTGTAGGTCCAGCTCCAGACCTTGGCGCCCGGCGGGTAGCCCGCCATCGCATTCAGCGGCAAGGCGAGTGAAACGATGACGGCAAGCCTTCTGGTGATGTCCAGCATGAATCCCCCTGATCTCTGTTGCGCTTGACGCGTCGCAGTCTTCAGAGGGTGTTTGCAGAAAATATGGAGATCACCCTTTCGGCAGTGCGCCGGGCTGTGGCAGCGGATCCGATGGCGGCCCGATCCTCAGCAGCACGTCGACCACGTTCTCGACCAGTYCCGAAGACTGCTCCCAGACGCGGTCGAGCGCGAAATGAGCATCCAGCGCCGCGCTGACCAACCCCTTCATGGCCCGCGTCAATTCGTGCGGCACACGGCCCGCGCCGCACAGTGCGTCGATCATCTCCAAGGCATGGCGCCTGATGTCTTCCTCGGAGCCGGCATGCATGCTGACCCTCAGCAGGCCCTGCAGCACGGGGCCGAGTTCGGCACTGCGCCAGAACAGGTCCGGCGACGACGTGTCCATGGCTTCGCGCAGCGACCCCAGGCGATCTGCAAACGCGGCGGCGTTCCCCTTGCGGGCGAATTTCTCGAAGCTCGCGTGATCGTTCGCCAGCAGGATCACCGCCAGCGCGCGTCGACGATCCGTCTCGTCCGACGTGCCGGGGGCGAGCGCGGACAGCAGGCGCCGGCTCACACCACCCCACAGCGTGTCCAGTGCGGCCATGCGATCCCCCTGCACGGGCAACGCCTCGATCGTGCGGGCCTCCCTCATCAGATCGCCCAGCAGGTCCTTGAAATTCAACGGCGCCCGCAGCTGCGGCTCGTTGCAGATCCTGACCTTCTTCGGTTCGGGCGCTGTCCCCTCCTGTTCGACCGGCTTGCGCTTGGCCACACGCTTGACCACGCCCTCGACCTGCGTCCAGATCACCTGTGCGGCGCCCTTCCTGGCCTTCACCACCTTCTCCGCCTTCCCGGGCTCCTCAGGCTTCACGTTGCGACCGTCGTCGGTCGTGTCCTCGTTCAGCAACAGCGGCTTCTTCAGGCGCAACTCATCGATCTTCCTCTTCATGAACCCACTCCTCTCGTTGTGACAGCCCCCTCTGTAACAACAGTCCCGCGGAAAGTTCGCGCCGCCCCGTCCCCCTAGAACCACCAGCGACTCACCTTGGTCACTTTGTGGCGCCGGGCACGCCTCTTAGCATCGCCCCGCGATTGCTCCCCAACGCAGCCCGCGGCATGGCGGCTCGCTTGCATCGAAAGGCATCTGTTGTGTTGACCTCTCCCGTTCGTGCGGGCTGCGTGGCGTTGGCCTGCGCGCTGCTCCTGGCCACCGGTGCCCACGCCCAATCGGCCACCACTGCCGACGGCCTCGCGCCGGCCAACAACCAGGCCCGCGACGCCCTCGCCCGCCAGCGCGACGCCGAAAGCCTCTTTTCCGTCAGCGCCGAAGGCAAGGCGCTCTACGCGCGCGACGTCGTCAAGCTCGACGGCTACGGCTACTGCGGCCGCTCGATCGCGCTCGCCGAGCAGGGCGAGTTCCGCCAGAGCATCCGCGCCGCCAGCAAGGCCCTGCACCTCGGCCAGGCCGACGACAACGACGACCTCAAATCCCTCGCGCAGCGCGACCTCGCGATCGCCTACAGCTACGCCGGCCTGCTCGACGAGGCCGAGCGCTTCGCGAACGGCTCGCTCGCCCTGACGCCGAAGAACCCGCAGCAGGCCCACGCGCCGTCGTTGAAGGTGCTCGGCGACATCGCGGTGCGCCGCGCCCGCTACGGCGATGCCGCCGGCTACTACGCCCGCAGCATCGCGCTCGCGAGCGACCGCTTCCGCCCGCTGGTGCAGGTCTCGCTCGCCAACGCCTACACCGCCGCCGGCCGCGCGCCCGAGGCGCTGAAGCAGCTCGACCAGGTCCCCGTGCGCGAGACCGACAAGCTCGGCCCCTTCTACAAGCGCAGCCGCGCCAACGCCCTGCTCGGCAGCGCGCAGCCGAACGAGGCACTGGCTCTTTTCAGGCAGGTTCTCGCCGACCCCGGCGCCGGCGACACCGCCTACCACCGCCTGTGGGCCTCCGAAGGCATCGCGCGCGTCGAGGCCGCCCGCGGCGACAAGCCAGCCGCGCTGGCCGCCTACCTCGACACCGTGCAGCAGGCCGAGCGCCTGCGCAGCAAGTTCACCAGCGAGGAGTTCAAGACCGGCCTGTTCGGCGACATCCAGCAGGTGTTCAACGCCGCATTGGCGCTGAGCCTCGATGCGCGCAACTACGAGGCCGCGTGGACGCTCTCCGAGGCCTCGCGCTCGCGCCAGCTGCTCGATTCCATCCGCGACCGCGCGAGCGACACGCTGGCGCAGGAGCGCGTCTCGCTGCCCGAGCTGCAGCGCTCGCTCGGTGCCGGCGACGCGGTGCTGCAGTTCCACGTGCTCGACGACCGCAGCATCGTCTGGCTGATCACGCGCAGCGGGCTGTCGGCCGCGCTGATCCCGCAGGGCCAGGCCTCGCTCGCGAAGCAGGTCGAGGGCTTCCGCAGCAGCGTCATCGAACGCCGCCGCGACACCACCTCGCTCGCGCAGCAGCTCTTCAAGTCGCTGCTGTCCGGCATTGACCTGGGTGACGCTCGCCGCCTCTTCGTCGTGCCGCACGGCCCGCTGCACTACCTGCCGTTCCAGGCGCTGCACGACGGCCGCGGTTTCCTGGTCGAGCGCAGCGCGCTGGCGGTGTGGCCGTCGGCCGCCGTCGGCTCGAAGCTGCTTGCGCGCGGCAACGCGCAGGCCTCGTCGCTGCTCGGCTTCGGCAACCCGGCCACCGACCGCGACGTGCCGCCGCTGCCCGGCGCCGAGCGCGAGGTGCAGAAGGTGGCCCAGCAGTTCGGCCGCAGCGAGGTCTTCGTGCAGCAAGAGGCCACCAAGCAGCGCTTCAAGGAAGGCGCCGCCTCGGCGAGCGTGGTGCACATCGCCGCGCACGCCGAGCTCGACGAGGTCGATCCGCTGTTCTCACGCGTGCTGCTGGCCTCCACCCCCAGCGAGCCCGGGCTGCTGGAGGCACGCGACATCTACAACCTGAAGCTCGACGGCGTGCGCCTGATGACGCTGTCGGCCTGCGAGAGCGGGCTCGGCAAGGTGTCGCGCGGCGACGAGATCGTCGGCTTCACGCACTCGATCCTGTCGGCCGGCGCGAACAGCATCGTCGCGTCGCTGTGGCCGGTGGCCGATGAATCCACCGACCTGCTGATGACCCGGCTGTACCGCGAACTGGCCGGCGGCCGCGACCTGATGGGCGCGATGCAACAGGCCGAACTCGAGGTGCAGAAGAACCGCCGCTTCGCGCATCCGTTCTTCTGGGCCCCCTTCAACGTCGTCGGGAATGGACGCCTGCAGGTGTTCAACGCGGTGGCCGCACGATGAGAACGAGCATGACCCACCTTCCCTTGCGCACGCTGCCGATGGCCCTGGCCCTGGCATTCCCGTTGACGTCACATGGCCAGACCGAAGCCCCCGCGCTGCGCAACGCGCCGCAGGCCGCCGAAGCCGCCTCGGCGCCGCGCGCCACGGCCAGGCCGCTCGTCAAGTTCACGATCACCTCGGTGCGCTTCACGCCCACCAAGGCGGTGCCCGAAGCCGAGCTGCAGCAGGTCGTCAAGCCCTGGCTGAACCGCGAGATCGTCGCCACCGACCTCGCGGTGGTCGCGGTCGCGCTGCGCCGCTTCTACGAGGAGCGCGGCTACGGCCTGGTCGGCGTCGGCTTCCCGACGCAGGACCTGGCGCAGGGCGTGCTGCAGATCGCGATCGTCGAGCCGCGCATCGTCCGCGTGACGGTCGAGAGCCCCGACAAGCCGCCGATCTCGCCGCAGAAGATCACCGCGGTGCTGGAGCGCAACGGCATCGCGAAGGACGAGCCGCTCGACGTGCTGGCGCTCGATCGCGCGATGTACACGCTGAACGACTGGCCCGGCGTCGGCGCCAAGTCGACGCTGCTGCCCACCGGCGACGAAGGCCGCTACGCGATCGCGGTGCAGACCGAGGCGCGCCGCGGCTGGGACGCGAGCGTCGATGCCGACAACTACGGCTCCGAGACGACCGGCCGCTACCGCGCCGGTGCGCTGCTGCGCTGGAACAACCCGACCGGCTCGGGCGACAACCTCGACCTGCGGGCCTCCGTCTCCAGCGGCAAGGGCACGCTGGTCGGCCGGCTCGGCTACGAGATCCCGCTCGGCTCGACCGCGTGGCGGCTGGGCGCCGGCATCTCGCGCGTCGAGTACGAGCTGGGGCAGGATTTCGCCGGTGCCGGCGCGGTCGGCTCGGCCAACGTCGCCGATGTGTCGCTGTCGTACCCCTTCATCCGCACGCGCGACCGCAACCTGGTCGGCCGCGTCGCACTGACGAGCAAGAAGCTGGTCGACGAGTTCGGCGACACCACCGAGAAGAAGGTGCGCGGCGGCGAGTTCGGCCTGTCGTTCGAGAACCGCGACGCGTTCGCCGGTGGCGGCTTCACCGGCGGCAACGTCTCGTTGCAGTTCGGCAAGCTCGACATCGAGAGCGAGGTCTACCGCAACTACGACAGCGGCCTCGGCGACCGCGCAACGCAGGGCAGCTTCCGCAAGCTCGGCGTGCAGGTCAACCGGCTGCAGGCCGTGGTGCCGCGGGTGTCGCTGTTCGTCGGGCTGGTCGGCCAGTTCGCGAGCAAGAACCTCGACAACGCCGAGAAGATGACGCTCGGCGGCGCGCGCGGCGTGCGCGCCTACCCGTCGGCCGAAGGCTCGTCGGACGAAGCCGCGGTGCTGAACACCGAGCTGCGGCTGTGGATCGACCCGCAGTGGACCGGCTTCGTCTTCCACGACGCCGGCCACGGCAAGCGCTTCRAGCGCCCGGACGACGACGGCCGGCCGAACACGCTGAACCTGCACGGCTCCGGCCTGGGCGTGCAGTACACCAACCCCGAGCTCTTCACGCTGAAGGCCGCCGTCGCGCGGCGCGGCGACGAGCCCGTCACCTCCGAAGCCGACGACAAGCGCACCCGCTTCCTGGTCGAGCTGCAGCACGCATTCTGAGGATCCACACCATGGCAACCCGCTCCCTCTCGTTCCAACCCCGCTTCGAACCCCGTCTGCTGCCGGTCGCGCTGGCCGCTGCGCTTGCGCTCGGCGGGCCGGCTTTTGCTGCGCCGGCCGTCACGCAGCTGCCGGTCGTCAAGCCCGGTGGCGCGCAGATCAATGCCACCGTCGGCACATCGAGCGGCGGCACCAACCCGACGCTCGCCGTCACGCAGAACGCGAGCGCGACCAACCGCGCGCTGGTCGAGTGGGAGAGCTTCAGCGTCGGCAGCAGCGCCAAGGTCAACTTCACGCAGCCGAACGCGCAGAGCATCCTGATCAACCGCGTGACCGGCAATGCCAACGGCATCCCGGCCAGCGAGATCTACGGCGGCATCAGTGCCAACGGCCGGGTGYTCCTCGTCAACCCGACCGGCATCGTGTTCGGGCCGAGCGCGCAGGTGAACGTCGGCTCGCTGGTGGCGACCACGCTGGACCTGTCGGCCAGCATGTCGGACAACAACTACGCCGGCTTCATCAACGGCAGCGGCATCGACTTCGAGACCACCGTGGCACCGACCGGTGGCCGCAGCGTTCAGGTGATGGAAGCCGACAACCCGCTGGTGCCGCAGATCCAGGCGGGCGAAGGCGGCTCGATCCTGCTGATCGGGCGCGACGGCGTCGAGCATTTTGGCGTGATCAGTGCGCCGCGCGGCTCGATCACGCTGAGTTCCGCCGGGAGCGCGACGCTGGCGCCGGTCACCACCAGCGGCTACATCGAGGTGGCGCTCGACACGCCGGCCGTGCGCAGCGGCGGCGTGCTGATCGGCAGCGGCTCGCAGACGCTGGCAAGCGGCGGCGCGATCCGCATCGGTGCGGCGGCTGAAGAAAGCGGCACGCGCTCCGAGGTGATCACGATCGAGGGCACCGTCAGCACCGACAGCACGACCGGCGCCGGCGGCACCATCGACATCGATGCCGGCAGCGATGCCGCATCGCAGCTGGTGCTGAACGGCGCCACGCTGGGCGCCAGCAGCAGCGTCGGCCTGGGCGGGCGCATCACGCTCGGCGGGCGCGACATCTCGCTGAACTCGGCCGTCATCCCGGCGCTGGCGGGGCGCGCGGGTCGTCCCTCGGCCAGCGCGGCGGCACCCAACGGCGGCACCTCGATCGCCGCCGACGGCGCCACCGGTGGCGGCAGCGTGACGATCGGCGGCACCGACACCGGCTCGCTGCTCGTCGCGAGCGGCAGCACCGTCAGCGCCGACGCCACCGGCAGCGGCGACGGCGGCTCGATCGCGATGCAGGCGATGCTGAACCGCATGGTGTCGGCCTCGCCGACCGGCCTGCCGCGCACCGAGTTCGGCGTGCTGGAGATGTACGGCACGCTGCATGCGCGCGGCGGCGTGAACGGCGGCAACGGCGGCAGCATCGAGACCTCGGGCCTGGCGATGACGACCAGCCTGACCGACAGCACCGAAGGCTTCGTGATCGGCCAGGGCACGGTCGATGCACGCGCCCGTGCGGCGGGCGGCAAGGCCGGCACCTGGACGCTGGATCCGTTCGACGTGACGATCTCGACCACCGGGGCCACCACCACCGACGGCAGCTTCAACCCGACCGGCCCGGGCGCCAACATCCGCGCCGACGACATCTCCGCCGCGCTGGACGGCGGCACCAGCGTGACGATCTCGACCGGCACCGGCAACACCGGCTCGGCCACCGGCACCATCACGCTGGAAGGCGGCGCGGCGATCGTGCGCAGCGCCGGCACCGGGGCCACGAGCCTCACGCTGCAGGCGCACGACAGCATCGTGCTCGGCACCGGCAGCTCGATCACGGTGAAGGGCGCCGGCCCGCTCGACATCAACCTGCTGAGCGACCTGGACGGCACCGGCAGCGGCAACGTCAGCATCAACGGCGCGACGCTCGCCACCGCCGGCGGCAACCTGCTGATCAGCGGCGGCACGACGCCGGCCAGCGGCTTCGCGCGCGGCAACGGCCAGATCGCCGGTGTCGAGCTGAACGTCACCACCGTCGACACGCGCGGCACGACCGGTGCCGGCGACGTGACGATCCGCGGCGCAGGCGGCCCGGGCACCTTCGAATCCGGGGTCGTGATCTCCGGCACCGACATCAACGCGAACAACATCAGCGTGCTCGGACTCTCGGGGGCCGGTTCGGCCCTGCAGATCAGTGGCAGCTCGTTGACCACCGCAGCCGGCACGATCGACCTGCGCGGCGTCGCAACGCGCACCGCCGCCGCCGGCAACCAGGCCATCGGGCTGGACATCGGCACGCTGTCGATCTCGGCCGGCACCGGCTCGGTGCTGCTGGCGGGGCGCGCCGACGACGCCGGCGTCACGCTGGTCGAGACCAGCGCGGCAGTCGGCCTGCGCTACAGCACGCTGTCGATCGGCGGTGCCGAGAACTCGACCGGCACGATCACGCTGGCCGGGCAGGCTGCCAACGCGAGCGGCGGCATCGGCGTGCAGTACAACGCCGGCGAGAGCARCGGCCTGCACATCGACAGCGGCCCGACCGACGGCACGCCGGGCTCGACCGGCGCCAACGTCGTGATCGGCGGCGAGAGCGGCGGCGGCACCGCGCTCGACCTCGGCACCTCGTTCAACCCGTTCATCCGCACGACCGGGTATGTGAACTTCCGGCCGCTGGGCGTCGATGCGAACGGCGGGCTGACCGAGCAGACCGACATCGCGATCCGGATCGGCCTCGCCGACACCGGCGGTGGCGCGGGGGTGCGCACGCCGAACGGCCCGCGCGCGCAGGCGGCGGCGCAGCCGGGCGACGAGTTCTATGTCGACGCGAGCTGGCTGCAGCCGGCGAGCGACAACGTCGGCGGCGTGACGGCCGGCAAGGGCATCGTCGTCGGCTCGGCGGGGCACGTCGGCCAGATCACGCTCGATGGTGGCGCGCYGGCGAACCACGACGCGGTGTCGCTGACGCTGCAGAACCAGGGCAACGGCTCGGCCGGCATCGTGCTGGGCGGCCAGAACTCGGTCGGCACGCTCGGGCTGATGAGCAGCGGTGCGGTGACGCAGACCGGGCCGATCAGCGTGCAGACGCTGGTGATCCAGGGCAGCGGCGGAAACAGCGTGACGCTCACGAATGCGCAGAACCAGATCGGCACGCTGGCCTTCGATCCGCCGGGCTCGCTGTCGGTGGTGACGGGCGGCAACCTGGTGGTGGATGCGGCCTCGGCGGCATCGTTCGATGCGGCGGGCGCGGGGTTCTCGACGCTCGCGATCACCGACAGCCAGGGCGGCGCGAGTGCGCTGCTGCAGGCGGCCGGCAGCATCACGCTGAACCGTTCGATCTCGATGGACAACGAGGTCGGCCGGCTCGACATCGTGTCGCCGACGCAGGTGATCTTCGGCACCGGTGCGACGCTGTCGGCCGGCACGCGCTGGAGCGTGTGGGCACCGTCGGTGACCGGCCTGGCGGCCAACTCGGGCGCGATCCGCTATTACGGCTGCGCGTTCGGCGACACCGGGACCTGTTCGGTGTCGGGCATCGCGCTGCCGCAGACCGGGCAGCAGGTGCTGTTGCCGACGCAGCCGACGGTCACTGTCGCCGCGACGCCGGCGAACGGGCCGGCCGGCGCGATCCCGCCGCTGACGTACACGGTGACGGGCCTGCAGGACGGCGACACCGCCGCGACGGCGTTGACCGGCGCGCTCGCGACGACGGCGACGCCGACCAGCCCGGAGGGCAGCTATGCGATCACGCAGGGCACGCTGACCTCACCGACCGGCTACGTGATCACGTTCCAGGGCGCGAACCTGGTGCTGGGCGCGGCGCAGATCAGCAACCTCGACATCCTGGGCATCACGCGCGAGGCGCTGCAGTCGCGCTTCCAGTCGCAGTTCGAATCGGGCGTGTACGGGCGCAACCTGGCGCAGCCGTACATCTGCACGGCGGCCTCGCTGATCCGTGGGTTGTCGGCGGACGACAAGCAATCGGATCCGCTGGCGGCCGAGTGGGGGAAGGTGCGGAATCAGCCGCAGCTGTCGGGGTGCCTGGATGTGAGTGATGGAGGGTCTTGCTCGGCGTTCTGATGGTTGCTTCGCGGCGCGGGGGGTGAGGGAATGGGCTGGGGGCTCATGCCGAGGCGGTCGGCCCTGGCGGGC